>JAHFOX010000022.1:7843-28554 GCA_023261445.1 Planctomycetota bacterium | reverse complement strand
TAAAAGAATTACAGAGACGATTAGCTAAACACAATTTCCATTTAACCGTCACAGACAGGTTAAAGGATAAGTTGGCACAGGAAGGTTACGACCCACATTTTGGCGCCAGACCTTTAAAACGCACAATCCAGCAAATGATCGAGAATCCACTTTCGATTGAAATCCTTGGAGGAAAGTTTGTAGAAGGAGCGGGAATCAGAGCGGATATTGAAAATGGAAAGGTAGTTTTCGATACCAATGAATCAACCACTGTGTAGAAAGTTATTGTTTACATGTAAATCACATAAAATATTATAGGAATAAAATGTGTAATCTGGTGGCACAGGCTTCCAGCCTGTGAAAGAATTTAGAATTTACACTTAATAATCTTTTTCCAAATGGAGCAACTAATGAATAAGCAGAAATTTAAATACGGATGCCTTACCTTCCTATTTGCACTAACTTTATTAGCGATCTCAGTGAATTCTCATGCAGATGATGCTATTAAAAAGATAAATATTTCTGAATTAAATACTATATTGGAAAATAACAAAGGTAAAGTGGTAATCGTTGATTTGTGGGCTACATGGTGTCCGCCTTGCAGGAAAGAGATACCGGGTTTTATCAATCTTTACAATAAATACCAGGGGAAGGGCGTGGAGATACTCGGCATTGCCTTCGATGAAAACGGACTAGAAGTGGTACCGCCGTTCATCAAAAAAATGGGGATCAATTATCCCGTTTATCTCGACGGCGGTGATATCGCCCAATCATACGATTTGCAAGCTTACCCAACTACGATTATTTATAGTAAAAATGGTAAAGTGGCCAACAAACACATCGGCTTCATAGCGGAAAAAGAATTTGACGACGAGATTGGCGAGTTGTTAAAGAAGTGAAAACAAACGACCCAACCAGAACGAGTTGGAAGAGTAACGCGGGTGGTTTATCGTTCGCCTGAGCTCACGCCGAAGTCTCACAACGAAGCCTGCGCAAGATTGATGTGGGGAAATTCACCGTAGGGGCACGGAGCACCGTGCCCCTGCAAACCCAAATGGATAACCAACTTCATGCTGGTTCTGACTTGCAATCTGAACTGGCGAAGAGGCGCATTACGCACCACAGTAGAAACGCACAGCAGTGCGTCTCTACACGTCGTTTTTAAGGAAAAAGGTTGAGGATTTATGAAAGTCAAAATCCGCACAAAACTCTTCTTTGCTTTCACAATAATGCTCTTACCCCTCATTATCCCCACTATCATAGATCATTATAACCGTCATATTATTTATAAAGCAACGGATAGGCTTGAGGTTATAGCTAATAAGAGGCAGATGATTAGCAACCTCTGTCTCGCTATGGACAGGATATTAATGCCAGCGAACGACTACATCATTACGGGAGATAAAAAATATATTGATGACTTTCAGCGGCGATCGGCGGAGGTGGAAAATTGTATAAAAGCGGTGGAAGGTCTGGAAACGCATGGCGATGCGATGAAGGTAGAGACGAACAGCAATGCGTCTCTATATGGTTTGGAACATGGTATGAAGGAGGATAATGAGCCATACGCTGTTGGAGTGGCAATTGATAATGCGGAGGAGCGGGAGATACTGGAAATTGCCAAGACTGCATGGCAGCATATAGAGGAGTTATCTCTCAGGATATTTGCAATTTCTAACCCCATCCGTAACAGAAGGGCTGCAAGGCTTATGGAGGAAATGGATTACCAGTGGGGTTATCCTGCCATAGACAGGCTTCAGAAGTGGCGTGAGATGTATATAGAGGAATACAGAATTGCAACAGAATCTTTAAAAAAGACAAGGAGTCGGAGTGGAATAATCATGGACACAGGCCATATTGCGGCGACGGTCTTATGCATTTCCTTTGCCTTTTTGTTTTCAAGTCTGCTAGTTATAACAATAAAGAAACTCCAGAAAGGTGTAGAAACCATCGCAGGCGGAAACCTTGACTATCGCATAGACATTCATAGCGGGGATGAATTTGAGCAATTAGCAGAAAAATTTAATTTTATGGGTGAAAAGTTAAAGAGATTTTATATAGTCCTTGAGAATAAAGTAAAGGAGAGGACAAAGGAACTCCAGGAAAGGATCGATGAGTTAGAACGCTTCAGAAAGGCAACTATTCAAAGAGAGTTCAGGGTGAAGGAATTGAAAGATGAGATTCAATATTTAAAATCTAGGATTGAAGAGTTGGAGAAGGGGTAAGAGGACACACACCAATGTAGAGACGCCCCCGCGGGGCGTCTACCAGGGGGAAAAGATGGCTGATAACAATGAAATCAATATTACCGAATTAATGGCAGAAATCGTCCGTCTCAATGCCGAACTTGAAAAGGCAAAAGAGCGGGAGCGAGACCTTGAAGAGACACGCAAGGCAATGCTCTATATGCTGGAAGACATGAACGAGTCTGGAAAAAGGTTGGAGATTTCCAAAAAGGAATGGGAAGAGACCTTTGACGCTATATCAGACCCTATTTTCATCCATGATAATGAATTCAGGATCGTAAAGGCGAACAGGGCATATCAGGAGGCGTCGGGGATGCCCTTTAAAGAGATTATCGGCAAACCCTATCACGAGGTCTTTCCGAGGATGGATAATCCTCATAAGACGTGCCTGAATGCCCATGAATTGCAGGAGGAGCAGCAGGAGGAGGTTTTTTTACCCTCTATGGATAAGATATTCAAGACGCGGTTCTATCCCATAAGGGATGTTAATGGAAAACCCCTTTATTCTATCCATGTACTGGAGGATATAACCGAGCGCAAGCAGGCAGAAGATATGCTGTGCAAACAACGTGAAGAACTGCAAATTATAATAGATTCTTCGCCCGTCATGATTTTCTACAAAGATAATGAGAATAGATTTATTCGTGTTAACAAAGCCTTGTCTAATGCAATGGCATTACCAAAAGAATCGTTAGAAGGGAAATCATGTTTTGATATTTATCCTCCTCTTCAGGCAGAGAGTTACTGGAAAGATGATAAGGAGGTAATCGCCTCTGGTCAGGCAAAAAAGAACATAATTGAGCAATTCGTGGCCAAAGAAGGAATGAGATGGGTTCAAACAGATAAGATTCCCTACAGGGATGAAAAAGGAAATATCATTGGTCTAATTGGTTTTGCCATTGACATCACTGTGCGAAAACAGGCAGAGGAAAACATAAAGAAGCTTAACTCACTTCTGTTATCAATCAGGGAGATAAACAAAAATTTATTGAGGATTAAAGCCGAAAAAGAACTTTTCGTAAAGATTTGCGATACGCTTGTTAAACTGAATTTTATCAAATTTGTATGGATAGGACTGATAGAGAAAGGAAACTTTGACATAAAACCCGTTGCCCAGGCTGGATTCGAAGAAGGGTTTCTATCCTCACTTAAGATCAGATGGGATGACTCTGAGTATGGCAGCGGCCCTTCAGGCACAGCTATTAAGACAGGCAAGCCGGTCATTGTAAAGGATATTGAAAATGATCCTATATGTAAACCGTGGAGAAATAATGTGAAGAAACTGGGTAGCATGTCCGGCGTGGCCATACCATTAAAATATGATAGCGATATGATAGGAGTTCTCAGCACATATTCTGACAGAAAAGATGCCTTTGGTGAGGAAGAAATAGATTTTTTAAAAGAAGTTGCGGTAGATATCGCTGTTGGCGTAAAGTCTTTAAGGCTGGAGAACAAGCTGGCACAGGGCCTTGAAGAAACCAAAAAGGCATTAAACGGAACAATTCAGGCAATATCATTGATGGGCGAGATGCGGGATCCTTATACGGCTGGGCATGAGAAGCGTGTGGCAGAACTTTCCTGTGCCATTGCAAAGGAAATTGGATTTACCGAGGACAGGATCGAAGGAATCCGCATAAGCGGATTCCTTCACGATATTGGCAAGATAGTTGTGCCGGCGGAGATACTCAGCAAGCCAACCAAGTTAAACGAGTATGAGTATGGCATCATTAAGACACATCCCCAGGTTGGATATGACGTATTAAAAGGGCTGGAATTCCCATGGCCAGTTGCTCAAGCCACACTCCAACATCAGGAGAGATTAAATGGTTCTGGGTATCCGGCAGGACTTAAAGGGGAAGAGATTATCGTGGAGGCGAGGATTTTAGCTGTGGCTGATGTGGTTGAGGCCATGATGAATCATCGCCCTTACCGTCCTGCCCTCGGCATAGATAAGGCAATGGAGGAAATCACACGCAACAAGGGTGTTCTGTACGACCCCAGGGTGGTAGATGCTTGTTTGAAACTTTTTAAGGAAAATGGATTCCGGTTTATGGAAAAAACGTAACCTTGTTTCATGTGCTCATGGAGGTGAACTGTTACATAAAATGAGGTGGACTAAGGTTGTCGTTTCGCAAGGTCATTGAGGATGTCTATGCCACGTTTAATAGTTTCTTCTGAGGCGGCATAAGAAATTCGGAAGTGGGTATTTCGCTCCGAGAAGACACTGCCCGGAATAATGAGTAGATTTTTCTGAACTGCCGCAGTCACAAATTCTTCATCAGTACCCCACGGCACTTGAGGAAAGAGGTAAAAAGCCCCCTCTGGTTTTACAATCTGGTATTTATCCTTTATGCCGTTATATAGCAAATCCCTTTTCTTTTTATAACTTGCAATGTACTTGCTCAAATCAATTCCCATCGTTTTAAACACTGCATACTGAGCAAAGGAAGACGCACAGACAAATGTGTATTGCTGCAATTTGATCATCTCGCTGACAATGCTGGCAGGTCCTGCCGCATAACCCATCCGCCAGCCAGTCATGGCAAATGATTTGGAAAACCCGTCCAAGATTAACGTGTTTTCATGATATCTGCCGATGCTGTCAAATTCGTGATTGTAATCGTAGTCGTGATATATCTCGTCAGAAATAACAAGAAGATTGTGTTTCTTTGCTAGTTCTGCAATCTCTTTAAGCTCTTGTGTTGTGCACATTGCCCCCGTTGGATTAGCAGGACTATTAATAATAAGGAACTTGGGTTTTTTTGTAATGTGCGGCCGGATGCGTGCCGCCGTCAATTTAAAATCAGGATAGGTATTTACAAATACAGGCTTTCCACCGCAGAAATTGGTCAGATGTTTGTAGCTAACAAATGCCGGATCCGGAATGACAACCTCATCTTCTGGATTAACTAACACCATAAGCGCTAACGTTAACGCCCCGGAGACTCCAGAAGTAATCATTATGTTTTCAGCATTAACGCCCCGCTCTTTTTGCAATCGTTTGAGCAATACATCGCGGAGTTCTGGTATACCTTGCGTAACTGTATATTTATTCGCACCACTGCCGATGGCTTTAATAGCCTCTGCTTTAATCTCCTCAGGAACGTCAAAATCCGGCTGACCTATGCTAAGGTTCACCGGATTTTGCATTTTTTGTGCAAGATCAAAAACTTTTCTAATTCCAGAGGAGTCTAGTTTAGACATCCTTTGGGCAATCATTACTTCTTAGCCTTTTCCTTGCCCGCTGGCGCTGCTGCGGCTGTGGTTGTTTCCTTCTTTGCCTCAGCCGATGCTGAGGCTGCTTCCGTTGTGGCTGCGGCTTCCGCTTTTGCAGCCTTTTTCTCTGCTTTTCCCTTTCGTTTCAACTTAACAGACTTTACCTTGGGAATACCAAAAACGGACATTGTTGGATTCCATTTCCCCTCTTCTTTAAGCATCTTGATGCGCTCCATCCTTGTGAATACATTTCTCGGTCTTGCCAACTTGCCTCCCACTTTTAAGCTTTTATCAATACTCATGTCTCCTCCAAAATTTCATCTCATACGTACGGGATAACATCCCTCAAATTGTATTTTATTCTCATATTTGAATCCAGCAATTGCCTTTTGTGCTTCAATCAGGTTAGCACTATCGTTTGACCCAAATTCACCCACACAAATAAAAAGTTCTTTACCCGTATTTACAACAAAGGTGTCATAGCCTAAAGTATCCTGAAGTGTTTTGGCTATCCCTTTGGCTTTTTCAACATTGTCTTTCGTGTTTTTATATGAAACCACACGTAAAGTCCACTTATCTTTAATAATCGGCGCAGTTTTTACGGCTTTTTCGGCTTGTTTTTCTACCTTTACTGGCGCAGTTTTAGTTACAGCATTTTGTGTAACATCCACAGAATCAGACCGTCCAAAGATACCTTTCTTTGTGTCTTGTGGTTCTATTGTTTCTAACCATTCTTCTCCAGTCTGGCTGGTAGTACCTTTATTATATCCAACCTTATATCCAACAAAAAAACACGCAATAGACAAGAATGTCGCCGCAATAGCAGCGATAATCAGTGTTTCCTGCCTTAGTATTAACTCATCTTTACGTTGGACACTCTCAGTTTTAGGTGGAGCATAAACAGACTGAGACATTATCGGCGTTTCTAACTTACCCTTGGAAGTTATCTCTTCTGCACGTGTCCTCTTTATCCATCCCAATGAGTCATGAGTTGGAGCCGCAGGCTTAGTAACTTGCTTATCTTCCGTGTTGGGGAGTGCCTGTTTAGAGCCTACATCCTCTGCTTCCGCAATGTGTTTAACCTCTTTTTTTTGGGCATCATCTGCTTTTAATGGAACCTTAAACAACTCAAAAAACTCCCTTGAATCACTTCCTTTAGTCATATATTTTTACTCCATTCTCAGAACATTTTATTAAATTCATAAGAATTTATTATACGGGAGTTATACCTATACTTTACTTTTTTGAGTTTATTATAAATGCAATATAAAGTCAAGTGATTTATGCCTTTAAACAGATGCGTTGACAGATATGTAAATTGTGATATACTAATTTCGTTATTTTTAAATAGAAATACCGCTTGGTGTTACCTTCTAAAAACTTCTTTCCCCATTTTCATGAGGAGAGGTTTTTAGTAAGTTTTTGTTCATTAAAAACTGCTAAATCCGAAGCACGAAATTTAAAACAATTTCAAAATTAGAATTTATTCCGGATTCCGATATTTGAATTTTGAATTTGCCGGGCTAGTTAAGTTAACTGAGCTGTTTCGATAATCCAAAGAACGCAAGAAGCTTATAATATTTAATTAGGTTTTGTTTTGCGATGCAAAACAAAACGACTTTGTCTTTTTCTGTTATTCCCGCGAAAGCAGGAATACAGGTCTTTATTTATTTTTTCCCATGGATTCCCATTTTCATGGGAATGACAAAGAGGGTGTTTTGAAATTCCTGAACATTTAATTAGGTCACATTCGGTGACTGCTCAAATTGAAACAATCCCTTCCTTGATGGGAGAGACCTAGGGAGGGTGAGCAATCTTTGTCTTTCACCCCCCACCTAACCTCCCCCGTCAAGGTAGAGGGATTAATTGTTTGAAATTCCTATACATTTGTTTAGCGCATTTTAAATTCAAAATATTTTATTCCCAGTTTATCTAAAACTAAATATTTCAGAACATGACATCAACTATCAAGGAAAAGATTGAACATCTCCGCAAAACGGTACGATACCACGACCGAAAATATTATGTAGAAAATAATCCTGAAATTACCGATTATGAATATGACCAGCTTTTAAAAAAACTGCAACACCTTGAAAAATTACAGCCCGAACTCATTACCCCTGACTCTCCTACACAACGAGTAGGCGGAGAACCTCTTACTCAATTCCCTACCGTCGAACACAAACTCCCTATGTTGAGCATTGACAACACTTACTCTGAGGAAGAATTGAAGGAATTTGACCTGCGCATAAAACGCATGTCTGGAATTAATGCTCATCAAGATATTGAATATGTTGTTGAATTAAAGATTGATGGTGTTGCAATTGCCCTCTGGTATGAAAATGGTCTGTTTGTACGAGGAGCCACAAGAGGAGACGGTTTCAAGGGAGATGATGTAACTGCAAATCTTAGGACAATACACCAAATTCCATTGAAGTTAGAAACTTCAGCCAAAAAAGAATATATTCCCACAAGGCTGGAAATTAGGGGTGAAATTTACTTGCCAAATACAGAATTTCAGAAATTAAATGAAAGTAGAGAAGAAGCTGGAGAACCTCAGTTTGCCAATCCAAGGAATGCTGCCGCAGGCTCACTTAAACTTCTTGATCCTCGTATTACAGCCAAAAGGCACTTACGTATTTTTACTTATGCAATTGGCTATTATGAGGAAATAGAATTTAAGACACACATCCATTGTCTTGAGTTCATACGAAGTTTAGGATTGCCTGTAAATCATCATACTCGTTTATGTAAAAATATTGAAGATGTCGTTTGTTACTGTAAGGAATGGGATAAACGACGGAGCGGACTGGATTACATGGTTGACGGAATGGTTATAAAAGTAAATTCTCTCTCCATTCATAATCAATTGGGCGCTACCAGCAAAGCCCCCCGTTGGGTAATTTCTTATAAATACCAACCCGAGCAGGCAATAACAAAAATTGAAGATGTTGTTGTACAAATAGGAAAGACTGGCACACTCACGCCGGTAGCCAATCTAACACCCGTATTACTTGCAGGAACAACGGTTAGCCGCGCTACCCTTCATAACTTTGATGAAATCGCAAGAAAAGATATACGTGTCGGAGACCGTGTCGTTTTGCAAAAAGCAGGTGAAATTATTCCGCAGGTCGTCTCTGTTTTAAAAGAAAAACGTATTGGAACTGAAATAATCTTTAAAGAACCAGCTTTGTGTCCTGCATGCAAAGGAATTGTGAGTAGAGACGCAGAAGAAGTATATCTGCGTTGTCATAATCCATTCTGTCTGGCACAGGCAAAAAGACGCATCCAATACTTTGCAAGTCGTGACGCCATGGATATAGAAGGAATGGGACCGGCGCTCGTTGAACAATTAGTTGACAAAGGTTTCCTTAAAGATTATGCTGATATTTATTATCTAAAATATGACGGCCTTGTAAATCTTGAACGCATGGGAGAAAAATCAGCGTCAAACCTGATACACGCCATTGAAAAAAGCAAAGACCGGGATTTAGATCGTTTAATCTGTGCGCTTGGTATACACAACGTCGGCTCTCATACTGCAGAAGTCCTGGCTGAACACTATGATTCTTTAGATAAATTGTCAAATGCAACCCAAGACAAACTGGAGGGCATTTACGAAATCGGGCCTGTTGTCGCAAAGAGTATTGTTGAATTCTTTCAAAACGAACATACACAAGTAATTATTAAAAAACTTAATGCAGGTGGAGTTAATACCAGAAAACTTGCAACTCAAAAATCAGTCAAAAATCCAAAGGTTTCGGGAAAGTCTTTTGTTATTACCGGTACATTACAAAAATACTCTCGCATGGAAGCAGAGACACTCATCAAAAACCTTGGCGGGCGTGTTATGTCCAGCGTAAGCAAAAAGACAGATTATCTTGTTGTGGGTGAAGAACCCGGCTCTAAATTAGACAAAGCACGGGCACTTAATGTCCATATCCTAGACGAAGAGGCATTTGAGAAAATAATAAGTTGATAATATTTAAAAACCACAAAGACTCAGTAACACAATGAAAGACAGTTTTTGTATGTAACAATAAGGTTCTTCTCTGTGCCTCAACTCTGTAGTTAAATACCTGTTGTTACTTTCAAACCATGTTATCTCGCTAATAAAGGAACGATCTAAATGGAAAAATTGATAAAAAATGCCCTGAAATCAGCGAAGACAGATTATGCAGAAATAAGAATTCAGGAAGGAATCAGCACAGGCATCGCATATGTTGGGAAGGAACTTGAAAGTATTGGTGAAAATACCGCCTTCGGAGGTTGTGTTAGGGCATTATTTAAAGGCGGCTGGGGATTTGTCGCCTTTAACGACCTTGAAAATCTATCAAGATATGTTGAAATGGCTTGTGAACAAGCAAGATTCGTTGGCACAGAAAAAAGCCAGCTAGCTCCCACGCCATCAATAAATGATCATGTAAAAACAAAGGTAGAAATAGACCCTGCAGATATTTCTCTAACCGAGAAACAAGCTATCTGTAATAAATACAACAATATGATCCTTTCTTCAAAACAAATACAAACCTCAAATGTGCGGTACGTTGATTCTCATGGAACGCTATACTTCGCTAACACAAACGGCAGTTTTGTCACTCAGGAAACTATTTTTTGCGGTATTTCATTACTAGCAATGGCAAGAGACGGCATGAATGTACAGCAAGCATATCATTCAGTAGGCGATTTGCGGGGTTTCAGCAACGTGCAGAATCAGGAACACGAATGCGAAGTGGTAACCAAACGTGCCGTTGATCTTCTAACAGCAACGCCTGTAACCGGCGGCAAATATACCGTTATTATTGACCCTAAACTTTGCGGCGTATTTGTCCACGAGGCGTTTGGGCATCTCAGCGAGGCTGATTTTATATATGAGAATGCCAAGATGCGTGAAATCATGGTTCTCGGTAAACGTTTTGGAATTGATGCCCTTTCGATTGTAGATGACGGCTCTTTGGTTGGCGAAGCGGGATACAACAAATACGACAACGAAGGCACTCCTACTCAAAAAACCTATCTTATTAAAAATGGCATTTTAACCAATCGTCTTCATTCGAGAGAAACTGCCGCCAAGATGAATGAGAAACCTACCGGCAACGCCAGAGCAATAAGCTATGTCCATGCCCCTATCGTTCGTATGACCAACACATATATGGAACCACGCAATTATACCTTTGAAAAAATGCTATCAGAAGTTGATAATGGTATATATGCTATCGGCGCACTGGGCGGGCAGACTAATATGGAAATGTTTACCTTCAGCGCCGAAGAGGCATATATGATACGAAACGGTAAAATAACGGAAAAAATAAGAGATGTAGTGCTAACAGGAAATGTTTTTGAAACACTTATGAACATTGATGCCATAGGAAATGATCTTAAAATACACGGTGGACTTGGGGGGTGCGGCAAAAGTGGGCAATCCCCATTACGTGTTAGTGATGGCGGTCCGCACGTTCGAATACGGAATGTCGTCATTGGAGGAAGATAAATGGAAATTCTTGAATTCCTTAAATTCGCCAAAAAAGAAAATGCGTCCGACGTTCATATAAGCTCAGGAGAGCCTCCCATGATTCGAATTCATGGGGATATGAGAAGAATAGATTCACCATCACTGCAAAAGGAAGACGTACACAAGATACTATATGACATCCTGAACGATCAACAACGCAAGACTTACGAAGAACACCACGAATTGGATTTTGCCATAGCATTTGGCAATGCTGGGCGGTTCAGGGTTAATGCATTCCTGCAAAACAGGGGGGAATCCATTGTGTTCAGAACCATACCCGAGACCATTCCATCATTGGAACAACTTGGCATGCCAAAAATAGTTGGAGACCTTACCAAAAAAGAAAAAGGGCTTGTTCTCGTAACTGGCCCAACAGGCTGTGGCAAATCAACCACACTTGCTGCAATGATTGACCTTGTCAATCGTGAGGAAAAATGCCATATACTCACAGTTGAAGACCCAATTGAATTTGTTCACCAATCAAAGAGCTGTCTTATTAACCAGAGAGAACTTGGACCACATACACACAGTTTTGCCAATGCCCTGCGGTCGGCATTACGTGAAGACCCCGATGTTATCCTTGTGGGGGAAATGAGAGATTTGGAGACCATTTCCCTTGCGCTTACTGCGGCGGAGACGGGACATCTTGTTTTTGGCACATTACACACATCCAGCGCACCTAAAACGGTTGACAGGATAATTGACGTTTTCCCACCGGAGCAACAAGAACAGGTTCGCACCATGTTTTCTGAATCCCTTCAGGCAGTACTAACACAACAGTTAATAAAGCGAAAAGATGGGAAAGGACGTATAGCGGCATTAGAAATCATGATTGGCACTGCAGCAGTTAGAAATCTAATCCGAGAAAATAAGATTGCCCAAATCCCATCATCTATACAGACCGGACGACAGCACGGCATGCAGACTATGGATCAGGCACTGATTGAACTATACCAGAAGGATTTAGTTACAAAAGACGCAATTGAAAAACTGATGAGCAGCCCGTCTGCATTGAGTGGTATTAAATAAAAAAGGTAATAGCCCACCGCAAAAACGCAAAGCTTGCAAAGGTATTATTTTAGAAAGTACGGAATGAAAATTCCTGAAAAACTTTGTAATTTAGTTGGTAAAGATAATTGTCCATGATGTTTTTTTATCTTTTTTTAAAAGTTTTTTCTTTGCGTCCCTGCGGTGAGCTGAACTGTTACTAAAAATAAATAGCACATTTAATCATTATGGAAATTAAAGAACTATTACAAGAAATGGTGCGCCAGGACGCCTCTGACATCTATATTACCGTTGGTCTCCCCCCTATTTGCCGCAAAGAAGGCGTTAACTCACCTTTTGGTACAAAAATACTAACTGATGATGATACCCGCCTTCTCGCTGAAAAGTGTATGAGCGAAAAGCAAAGGAAAGATTTTTACGAAAAGATGGAGATGAATCTTGCCTTGCATTATCCGGAACTGGGACGCTTCCGCGTTAACATCTTCTTTCAACAAAGGAATATTGGCATTGTAATAAGACAGATAAAAATAAATATTAAAACCATTGACGACCTCAATCTCCCCCAGATTTTCAAAGATATTTCAATGACAAAACGAGGCATGGTGCTTGTTGTCGGCGCCACAGGCTCAGGAAAATCAACCACTCTGGCGGCAATGATTGATTACAGAAACTCCAACAGCTTGGGTCATATAATCACCGTAGAAGACCCTATAGAGTTTGTTCACCAGCACAAGAAATCTGTTCTAACACAACGAGAGGTTGGCATAGATACCTTATCCTTTGGTGACGCCCTTAAAAACACACTGCGTCAGGCGCCAGATGTAATCCTGGTTGGTGAAATACGTGACACAGAAACTATGGAATCCGCAATCACCTTTGCCGAGACAGGACATCTTTGTTTGGGAACCCTTCATGCAAACAATGCCAATCAGGCAATCGAACGGATAATAAACTTCTTTCCGTCAGAACGTCACGAGCAAATATACTTATTACTTTCGCTTAATTTGCGCTCCATCGTTTCACAAAGGTTAGTGCCGGCAGTGGACGGAAAGCGGGTTGCGGCTTTCGAAATTCTGCTTGATTCGCCCAGGGTCAAAGACCTTATTCTCAAGAAACAGATTGGATTATTAAAAGAAACTATGGCGAAAGGAACGCAGGAAGGCATGTTAACCTTTGACCAATCATTGTTCAATCTTTATAAGGAAGGTAATATCAGTTATGAAAATGCACTTGCTTACGCAGACAGCGCCAATGACCTGCGGTTACGCATAAAGACAGAAGGGCTTGAGGAATTGAAAGAAGGCAAATCATCGGGTTTCAGGTTAAAGCAATAAAACGAATAATTAAACACAAAGGAAAACTATCAAACTAAAAAGGATTTAAATTCATGAACAAGATCGAAGAAAAGATATTGGAACTGACTTTAAAACATACACCTTCCGTTGAAGTTATATACGAAGAAGGTGAATCGCGGTCTGTGAGCTTTGAGAATAATAAGTTAAAATCAGTGAACACAAAGTCAATTCGTGGAATTGGGCTGCGCGTAATCAAAGACGGCAGGATTGGGTTCTCAAGCACAACCGATTTCAGAAAACCTGAGAAGCTGGTTGCTAATGCTATTGAGAGTGCAAAGTTTGGACAACTTGCCGCCTTTGAATTCCCTTCTAAAAATAACTTTCCAAAGGTTGCCGTACATGACCAGCGCGTTGTAGATTATGCAATTAACAAATGCGTGGATATTGGAAAAGCGGCTATCGAAAAGGCTTTGGCTGTAAACGCCGGCTATGAATGCAGTGTAGGCATAGGGAAAGGTTACGGAAGGCGAAGGCTAATCAACTCCAAAGGTTTGGATGCTTCAATTGCCTCCACATCTTTTGGTATAGGTATCGAAATATTGCAGATTAAAGGGCAAAGCTTGCTCTGTATTGGAGAGGGTGAAGGCTCAAAGAGTCTTGCAACTGACCTCAATAAACACGTTGATAAGGCATTAAAAGGTTTGAAACTTGCCGAAAAGGAACTAAAACTAAAGACAGGGACTTATCCAGTTGTGGTCACGGCAAAGGCTATGGGGAATTTGCTTGCAACATTTGAAACCGGGTGCAACGGAAAGCTGGTGCAAAAAGGCGCATCGCCTCTCACTAATAAAATTGGGGAAAAACTCATTGATGAACGAGTCAGTATTTATGATGACGCCACAATTGATATGGCTGACTCCAGCTACCCGTGGGATGCGGAAGGCATACCCGCCCGGCGTACGCCGTTGTTTGAAAAAGGCGTTCTGAAAAATTATCTGTTCGATTTACAAACGGCTGGCATTATGAAAACAAAGTCAACGGGCAACGGCAATCGAGGGTTTTCGTCACAACCTTCACCAGACAATTCAAATGTTATAGTGGAAACCGGCAATATGTCCCTTGAGACAATGATTAAAGACATCAAATATGGCGTGTTGGTGGATCAGGTGCTTGGGGGCGGTCAGAGCAATATACTGGCTGGTGAGTTTTCCGTAAACATTGATCTCGGTTATCTCATCGAAAACGGAGAAGTTACAGGCAGGGTGAAAGACTGCATGTTTGCTGGAAATGCCTTTGAGGTATTTAATAACATTGTTGCAATTGGCGACAAGGCAGAATGGCACGGTTCGATAAAAGTACCGCCATTTTATTTCAAGGCAATGAATATCGCTGGAAATGCGGATTAATTATTGTGCATAGCAATTGATTCAATCGTCCCGGATTGAACCAATCCTGCGGAAAACACCTTTGGCCTCACTTCCTTATACTTGATTTTACTTACCACTATACATTAAAATTAGTCAAGTATTCAAGACACACCTTGTTTTCCTAAATTTAACTCCTGTAACATGGAAAACCTCATCAAATTATTACAAAAAAACGAAGTTTTTAAGAATGTTACAAATCATCTTGTGACTGGCAAGGATTGTTCTATCAGCGGATTATGGGGGTCGTCCGCCACCTATTTCGTCTCTGCCATTGCCAATGAGCAACAGAAAGCAGAACAAAACAGTTCAAGAATACTTTTAGTTACGTCTAATATTGAAGAGGCTGAAGAAGACGCTGCAGATTTAAACACATTCTATAACGGACGCTCAGTTCTTTTCCCTGCTTGTGAAAATATCTTTGCTAACAGCTTCGAAGACGAAAAGGATATACTGGCTGAAAGGCTATCGGTCTTAAATCAATTACTGCATGGCAGTACACATACAGGCAATAAACTGGATATTATTGTAGCACCCATTATAGCCATTTTACAACCAGCACCATCCCCCAAGTCCATCGCTGAAAATATACTTGATATAAAGTGCAACCTTGAATATCCCAGAGAGAAATTCATCGAATGGTTAAAAGACCACAATTACCAATTGTTCACTCAGGCAGAGAATCCCGGCGAATACGCCATCCGCGGCGGTATTATTGACATCTTTCCTTACGCATCGGACGTCCCTTATCGCATAGAGTACTTTGGAGATGAAATCGAATCTATCCGCACATTTAATATTGAATCCCAACTCTCCGAACACAAACTTGATGCCTGCAAGATACTTTCTGCCGACAAAATTCACAATGCGAAATCTTTTCAATCGGCATCTGAAAAAGCGACCCTTATAGACTATCTTAATAAAGATACATTGGTTATCATAAAAGAGGCTTCAAACATTGAAGAACGGGCTAATCATATACTAAACAACTCCGCCAACGATGGAATGTTACTTACATACAAAAAAATTACGAAACAACTCAGTTCATTCGAAAAGCTATACTTATCAAAACTACCCTTCACAACAAACAATGGCAATTATACATTTAACGTAAAATCTATTAATAATTTCCCGCAAAATATTAATGAGATTGTAGCAGAACTATCTAAGATAATTGAATCCAATAAGAGAACACTTATTTTTTGCAATAATAATGCTGAGGAACAGCGTTTTAGGGAAATTGTCAATGATTCAAGTCTAAAAAATAACAAACGACTAGAATTGCATATAGGTCATATTCAGCGGGGATTTCAATTTTCAGATATCAATATTGCAATCCTTGCACATCATGAAATCTTTCACAGATACAAACAACGCCGTGAGATAAAAAAACCTGTTCAATCAAGCGCAATTGATTCATTTCTTGACCTTAGAAAAGGCGATTACGTTGTTCATGTATCTCACGGAATCGGGCGTTTTCTAGGGTTAGAGTTATTTGAAGATGATGGGCAAAAAAGGGAATTTCTCGTACTTGAATTTGACGAAGGCACAAAGATATATGTGCCTGCAACGAAAATTGAGCTTGTACAAAAGTATATCGGCAGTTCAGACCACAGACCCAGACTGGATAAGATAGGTTCAAAGTATTGGGATGTTCGAAAGAAACGCGCTGAAAATGCCGCAACAGACATCGCCAGCGATTTACTGCATATTCAGGCACTACGCAACGCAAAAGAAGGTATCGCCTATACAAGGGACACCGAGTGGCAAAAAGAATTTGAAGCGGCGTTCATTTATGAAGAAACGCCTGATCAGCTTCAAGTTTTAAGAGACATAAAAAGCGATATGGAATCAAAAAGACCTATGGATCGTCTTATATGCGGAGACGTCGGCTATGGCAAAACTGAACTTGCTGTACGTGCGGCATTCAAGGCTGTGATGTACGGGAAACAGGTAGCAGTGCTCGTACCCACAACAATACTTGCACAACAGCATTACAGCACGTTTTCTGAACGCATGGCAGACTATCCCATAAAAATCGGGGTTTTAAGCCGTTTTAAGACACGTAATGAACAAAAAGAAATCCTCGAGAAAACAGCCGCAGGTATTACTGATATTCTTATTGGCACTCATCGGCTCTTACAAAAAGACGTCTATTTTAAAGACCTTGGGCTTGTCATTATTGACGAAGAGCAGCGATTCGGTGTTGCGCATAAAGAACGCCTCAAGAAATTGCGTCAAACAGTGGATATACTCACCTTAACAGCTACACCAATCCCAAGAACCCTACACATGTCATTGATGGGAATTAAGGATATTTCATCGCTTAATACTCCCCCATTAGGCAGACAAGCTATCCAAACACAAATCATTCGATTTGACCCAAAGGTTATCAGACAAGCAATAACGCTGGAGCTCAATCGCAATGGGCAGGTTTATTTTGTCCACAACCGTGTATATAACATTGAGCGAATCGCCAGAATTTTAGCTGAAATTGTGCCTGAGGCACAAATACTCACAGTTCACGGGCAGATGGATGAAAAACTCATGGAGCAAAGGATGCGTGCATTTGTTGATGGACAGGCGGATATTCTCGTATCTACAACAATCATTGAATCAGGATTAGATATCCCAAATGTTAACACCATATTCATAAATTGCGCTGATACATTCGGACTAGCTGATTTACATCAATTGCGCGGCAGGGTTGGAAGGTACAAACACCGAGCCTATGCTTATATTGTCTTACCAAACGACCGTGCAATTACCCCTGAAGCGGAAAAAAGAGTAAAGGCAATCGAAGAATTTGCGGAATTGGGTGCAGGATTCAAGATCGCCATGCGCGACTTAGAAATCAGAGGGGCTGGAAACGTTCTGGGGACAGAACAACACGGCCACATTGCCGCCATAGGCTATGAAATGTACTGCAGATTATTAGGATTAGCCGTAAAAAAGGCGCGGAACGAACCTATAAACGAACCGCTCGACGTAACAATAGACATAAATCTTGAATCATTTATTCCTGATAATTATATTCCAGATGTTTCTTTAAAAATGGATATCTACCGCAAATTGAACCGCTCAGTTACATTTAAAGAATTAAAGAATGTTACTGAGGAAATAGCAGACCGTTTTGGTGATATCCCACATCCCGCAAGAAATCTCATTTTAGAGTGCGAATTGAGGATTATTACCCAGCAATCTAAAATTTGTTCTATCATACGGGTAGATAATACGTTGATTATACATGTATCTGATTTAAAGAAAGCAGAGGCAAGTTTGTACAATCTGAAGAAATACATACGAATCATTAATGAAGATACTTTGCATTTGAAACTACCCAGAAAAGATATGCAATCCGAGGATTTACTGGATTTTCTCAGAAAATCAATTAGAATTTAGCTTGTATAGTAGTAACAGTCTTGCAAGGACGCTTATACGCAATTTATTTATGATATTTTGCTCAAAAGAAAAATCATGAACGTTTCAAAGAAATACAACTTATTATTTTTATTTTTTATGATGGTTGTCTCAGCCATTTCGTACGGGGCAATGGATGATTCAAACAAAAACAACATTAACTCTATTAAAGCTATCGTAGATGATGAGATAATCACACAAGAAGAAATTATCAAACGGTCTATTGCGGCAATCAAAGAAGCGCAAGGCAAATACCAAGGAAAAGGGTTTGAAGAAAAAGTAAATGAGATATTTAAAAATACATTAGATGAATTAATTGACAGGAAGGTCTTGATAAAGGAGGCAAACCGATTATTCGGAACAGATGAGGCAAAAATGAAAGAGGTGGAAAAAGACCTTGATTCCTTTGTTAAAGGCGCTGTCAAAAACGTTGGTTCTCTATCCAAATATTATGAAATTGCTGAATCGCAGGGAATTAATCCCATCGAAAAGAAAAAAGAATTGAAAGAAGACATCATGATAGACAGAATCATTAAAGAAAATGTCTATAATAAGATTAAAGTCCAGCCTAAATTGCTGAGACGCTACTATATAGAGAATATTGATGAATTCCGTCAAAAAAAAGAGGTGAAACTTCGGCATATCATGATTAAATTCTCTACCCATAACAACAATAAGGAAGAAACTTTTGCAAAGACACAACAAATTATGAAGCGTATAGATAAAGGAGAGGATTTTTCGTCTTTAGCCAAACAAAATTCTGAAGGTGCCCATGCTGAAGATGGCGGACTATGGAGCTTCGAAGAGGTTAATGAACTGAGGAAAGACTTGCGGGATGTTGTTTATAGTCTGAAAGATAATGAATGCAGCAAGATTATTGAATCGCCGGTTGGGTATCATATCTTTAAAATTGAACTCATCAAACCTGAAAAAACCCAGGAATTTGAAGAAGTACAAGATGATATTTATAAGAAACTTTATCGCGAAGAAACCATCCGACTAAAACGCCAATACATAAACAGCCTGAAAACAGGCGTCTTTATCAAGATTGTTAATTAACAGTCTGGAGCTTCGATAGTAAGTCTTCTGTTATTAACTATCAGATCTTTAGTTGATATGGATTATACTTGGACTAACAAGATTTTTGTTCAATCCAGAAGGATAAATATTGCCAGCCCAGTCAGGAAAGGAAAAACCCGATGAGCCAACCTTAATCATAATTTGTAGCGTTTAACCGCGAATTTACACAGAGAACCATTCGTAGTTGACTGACGGACAGCTTAGATATTGCATACGACGTTTATAATAACTCACCCAATTTCTTCGATTTTATAGTAGCAGATTCAACAGCGTTTATCACAGTTGACCTGAATCCCCCTTCTTCCAGTTTACTTATTCCTTCAACTGTTGTCCCCCCGGGCGAAGTCACGGCATCCTTTAACTGTGCCGGATGCTGTCCGGTTTCTAAAACCATTTTTGCGGCACCCATAACAGTCTGGGCAGCAAGTACAGTCGCTACGTCTCTCGGCAAACCCATCTTGACACCACCATCCGATAATGCTTCTATAAACATATACACATACGCAGGACCGCTTCCGCTCAATCCCGTAACGGCGTCAAGATATTTTTCGTCAAGTTTAAATACCCTTCCAACAGCATTAAACAAGTTATGCACTAATTGACTATCAGCATCTGTAGCATATTTACCTAAAGCGTAGGCTGTTGACGATGCGGCTACCAGACATGGGGTATTGGGCATTACACGGATTATTCTGGTGCCTGCCTGCAATCTTGATTCGATAAATCTTAAGGGAATACCTGCTGCAATAGATACCACCAAATGACGTTGGTTAATGTCATTTTTCAAATTGTTAAGCACATCGTTCATTATTTGAGGTTTCACAGCTAATATGATAACATCTGCAAAAGATGTAACATCTTTATTGTTTTGAGTAGTTTTTATACCAATTTCTTTACTTAATAGTCTGCATCGTTCCACAACAACGTCACTAATCACTATGTTACTGGCGTCACTCAGTCCTGCCTTAATAATACCCTTACATAAGGCTTCCCCCATCTTCCCGCCACCAATAAACCCAATTTTTCCCTTTATCATAATATATCGTTCCTTTTTAATAACTATACGGAACCAAATTTAAAGATTTGTGTTTTATGGGATTATATCTTTGATTTTAAAAAGGTCAAGGATAGAAAATTATGCATAGTAACAAAATAGACCGTAAATGTCTTTTGACACTTTGACAATATAGCATATAATCTTCGTAATACTTATATTAAAGTACATAAATGACGGATAACATGGAGGAACTAAATGAACCAACAAAATGGGAAAGGATATACTCCGTACCAACAAAAAGTTATAAGAAATTTTTACGATAATAAAGACCTTCGCCTGATACAAAAGCTAGGGGAATTAGTCTCGAATCTTTATCTCGAAACCAGCGAAAAGAAGAACGAGTCTGGATGGGAAAAGATTAAAAAGATGCTTACCGAATTAAAGGTACATCCTAACGAAGTGGAATATTTGACAAAGGGCAAAAATCTTGCTGTTATTTCAAAAAAATTAGCCGAGATTTTTTAGGCTATTATG
>JAHFOX010000022.1:0-7743 GCA_023261445.1 Planctomycetota bacterium | reverse complement strand
CCAGCCCTTTGGCTTTATAAGCATTGCCAATATCATTGTAAATCTCGATGTTGTTAGGATTCGACATTACTGCAATCTGGAAGGCATTAATCGCCTCATCGTATTGTTTCTTCTTCATATAATCTTTACCCAGATGATATTGAACATCGGAATTGCTTGAATTAGATTCAATAGCTTTGTTGTAATAACGAATAGCTTCATCTATATTCCCCGTCTTATCATATAAAAGGGCTATATTGTAAAGCGTATTCTCATAGCGAGGGTCAATATCTAGCGCTTTCTTGTATTCCCCCATTGCTTCTTTATCCATTCCCTTCATTGAATAAGCAATACCTAGATTTGTATACGCTATTGCCAGATTAGGGTCTAATTCTATACGTTTCTTGAATATCTTAATTGCATCGTCATACTTGCCAACCTTTGTATAAGCAATCCCCAACAAGGCGTAGGCGGACCTATAGTCTGGATTAATTTGAGTTGTTCTTTTAAGACTTTCAATGGCATTATTATAGACACCTTTATCGAAATATGCCGCCCCTAAATTGTAATGAGCGTCAATGTCATTCGGTCTTCGTTCAATAACCTTCAAGAATGATTCTATAGCATTGTCATACATACCCTTTTGTGCATACGCAATACCCATATTTTTATATGCATCCATGTTATTTGGCTCCTGAGCGAGCGACTTTTTATACATCTCAATCGCCTCGTCATAAAGACCGTACTGCGCATAATTCAAACCTTGCTTGTACTGCTCACTAGCAAAATCAATACTGTACGAGGGACTTTCCTTTCTGGTTTTATTTGTATCTTCTTTTGTAGTTATGTCCTCCGAAAAACAATGTGTTATATTTAGCAGGGACACGATTACAAAATTAGAGAGAGTTGCTATATATACCACTTTCCCCTTTTTCACTATGTTTCTCCTTTGATTTACTCAAACAAATTAACATTCAAGTCTTTGATTTGACAGGTTAAGACACTAAACTCCCTTATGTCTTGATTCTCTAAACAATCAGGATGTTATTTCCCCATTATTTTAAAATTTATCTTCTTTTATTATACATAATTTCTTTAAGATGTTATAGGACTTTTCAAAAGATTTTTTATCAACTGGATGCTGGGAAATATAATTATTAAGGTACCGAAATGCTTCTTCGTAGTTCTTCTTTGATATGTAATTGTCTAAAAGTAAAATAACAGCCCGACTATCATTCGGATTGCACATTAATACGCGTTGGCAGTTTTTAATGGATTCTTCATATTTCATATCGTTATTTGAGTTTCGCGCCTTATATAAAAATATCTCAGCAATAAGCTCTAAATCCGTCATAACCTTCTTCCGGGGATTATTCCTATCTACATTTTTTACAATACCATCGCTGTGGGTATGCTCAAAATAATACTCTTGCCCATTTGATACCAACATATTATAGATATGCCCCGGTACGTATATATTTTTTATATCAACAGCATAATAACGACATATAATAGTAAACCTTATTGCATACGACAGACAGTTCCCCACCTTTAGATTAAGTGTATCCCGAATATCATAACAATCATTATATGTACCTTCATTGGCATTTTTATGCAACCAGTCGAAAATCGTCTGTGCGTTAGTTAAAGGGTCGCCTGTTTTATTAATGCATGTTTCTTGATTTATTCGAGAAATGAGATATTCAATTTTTGAAAGGTAGGATTTCATTTTTCTCTCTGTGTCAACGCCGGATGCAATAAGGCATGTCTGTTCAAAAGGCATGTCTAATCGTCCATCTTCTATGTCGTTTATTAAAGATGTGTCTAAATAAGTGGTGTCTCTCTTATTTGTGAATTCTGCTAATTGGGCGGAATTGCAGCCAGCGAGTGCTATAGTGGAAATGAAAAATGTTCTTTTTGCCAACAAGAGCCAACCCATTAATCACCCCAACCTTGTATTGATTTCTGCAAGCAGCTTTTCCTGTGTAAATGGTTTTTCCAAAAAAGTCAATTTGGGGTCTATTTCAAATATAGATTTGTAAGATCGTGGTGAAAAACTGCTCGCTATAATGACGGGAATATTAACATACGAAGGATTTGATTTTAATTGCCTAAGAAAGACATCTCCTGTCATTTGATCGAGTAATAAATCTAAAATAATAAGGTCTGGGATGTCATCATTTATCT
Source organism: Planctomycetota bacterium (assembly GCA_023261445.1). Classification (GTDB taxonomy): domain Bacteria; phylum Planctomycetota; class Brocadiia; order Brocadiales; family Brocadiaceae; genus 2-12-FULL-39-13. The sequence goes on along the minus strand of JAHFOX010000022.1, from coordinate 5,577 downwards.
TTTCAAATGCGTCTTTTCCGTCAATTGCGCGAATAACTTTGTAATCAGTACCATCCAGCATCATCGTGTAAAAGAAGAAAAACTCATCTTCGTCTTCTATTATGAGTATTTTTTTACTCAAGATATGAACTCCTCTTGGTTTTATAGTTTACGTAATACCTTCTTGCACTATTGGCAAAGTAAATTTAAAAGTAGAACCCTTTCCGCGACCTTCACTTTCCACCCAAAGATTACCTTTATGGACTTCAATAATGTTTTTGCATATGGCAAGACCTACCCCTGCACCATCCATCCTCGGACGTTCCTGGAAGAATCTTTCAAATAATTTTCTGTACTGGTCTTTCGGAAGTCCAACACCAATCCCCGTATCTTTTACGGCAAATTCTATACAAGTGTCTCTTTGTTCTAGAAAAATATGTATTTCTCCTTTTTCGGTATATTTTATAGCATTATCTATAAGGTTGGTAATTACACGCTGAATTTCTTCTTTGTCGCCAACGACAATAGGTAATCCTTGATTTACATGGTTTACCAAAGCCAATCCCTTCTTTTCAGCTAAAAGCCTCATCCCTGTAACTATATGCAAAACTAGCTCATCCATACGAATGGATTCCTTCCTAAATACCAACCTGCCAGATTCCAGAACAGACAGATCAAGAATGTTCCCGATTGTTTTACGCAACCTTTGCAAACTATCATTAATAATTTTACTGAATTTCTCTTCTTTAGAACGGTCTATATGTTCTTTTTTTACCTCCTTCGACCAGAGATCAATCGCCATTTGTACCTGTGCAACCGGCGATTTTAGTTCATGAGACACGTCTCGTATCATTTTGTCCTTCATCTGGTCAAGGGTTAGCAATTCTTTATATGCTTTTCCCAGATTGTTACTCTGCATCTCCAATTCCTGGTTAATACGGATTAAGTCTTTTGTCCTTTCCTCCACTGTTTTCTCTAAATTGGCTGTATATTCCTTTAGTATTTGTGTCTTTTCCTCCAAAACACTAGCCATTTTATTAAAGGAATCAGACAATTCCCCAATTTCATCATGAGAAGTAATTTTCACACGCCCACTGTAGTCACCCTCCGAAATGCTTTTGGTTACTTCTGTAAGATATAAAATTGGACCTGATATCTTTTTGCCAAAGAAAACCGCAGATGAAATGACTACAACGGTTACCAGAAATATGATTGGAGCAACAATCGTATGCAGTCTTTTAACAGGACCGTAACCTTCTTTTACATCAATTTCCGCTATAATCCCCCATTCTAGTTCTGGTATCCACTGCCAAAAACCCAGCACTTTCACACCGCGATAATCCAGATAACCCTCTCCGTCGTGCCCTTTCTTCCCTTTAATACATTCTTCAGCGCTTCTTGTGAGTTTTTTTGTTTCCGGATTTATTACTTGCAGTTCAAGTGTTGCTCTTTGAATAATGAGACCACTATCTTTAAGGTCTTTTAAATATTTTGATTCAGAAATCATAAACCCATCTTTATTGATTAAATATGTTTCTCCTGTTTCTCCTAGGCGGACACTCCTCATTAATTTACTGATTTCCATTACATCCACTCTTAAACAAACCATACCTATAACCTTGTGCTCATAAATAACTGGCGTGGAAATATATAATGTGGGCATGCCAAGCTCGAGTTTTCCATACTCATTTTCTAACGGAATTACAGAAGGTGCAACATCTGAAACAAATGTTACCCCACTAACAGCCTTTTGGAAAAACTCAAAACCTGACACATTGGTAATTACCCTACCAGTAGAGGTTGTAATCTTCAAATCTCCAAGACGGTCGCAGATAAATATTTCCTTATAACCGTAAGCCTCGCGTAGTGTATTCAAGTGATGCAGAAGTCTATAGAAATTTTCACTTCCCTCTGATTTGTATATCACACCAGGAACATTGGGATTTTCAGCAACAATCCTTGCATCCGCTTTACGTTCCTCGATCCACCTTAAAATAAGCTCTGACTGCTTGTGCCCAACCCCTTCGAGATTTTGTATCAAAGCGTCCTGTAAAGCTTGTTTCTCCGTGGGATAAACAAATATCCTCATAATAATAATAGGAAAAACGGAAAGGATAATTGAGGAAATAATAATTTTTGTCTTTACGGATTTATAGGAAGGTATGTGAATCTTACTTAATATTTTAGATAAGACATTTTCATGGCTTAGGTATTTTTGTAAATACTGTCTTACGATATTCATTGGATACTTTATAAATGTTTAAGCCATTCTAAAATGCACGATGCGAAATCCACATACGTTAAGATTCATCATCATACATCTCTTCACTCTATGCAATCACTCGTTTCCGTTGCATTTGAGTTTATTTCTATTTGGTTTTATTTTTAACGAAGGAAGGAATATTTTTCATGTATTGGTCTATCAGTTCACAAGTAATTTCTGCAACACCTCTCTGACTGGCAAAATCTTCAATTGATTTTTTTGCCCTACTTCTGACAAATATTGGCGCATTCTCAAGGCGTTGTCTTGCATCTTCTGCCCACACTGGTAAAACACTGTTCTCTTCTTGTGCCGCCGCATCTGTTTTAAGATACGACTGAAATTTAGCAATAATGCCCTCATTTCTTATTGTACGTTCTCCAAGAAATGTTTTTATTTTTTCAATAACATTTTTTTTGTGTACGTTTTTTAACTTCTCCTTGGCTTTGTCCCATGCCTCCATGCGTAATTCATCGAATCCGATATTCTTGATTCGCTTAGATGCAAGCATCATTGATTCATCCCTTATTTCAGACAGAAACTTGGAAGTAATTTCTTTATAACCATGTAATCTAGCCTTTTTTTGCATAAGCTTGTAAATGCCCGGCATAACAAAGTCAGGTGCGTTCTCAACTCGTTTCAGGGCCTCTTCAGTCCAGGGTATTTCATCATTCTGATTTGGGCAGGACTCACTTTTGGCGTGTTGTTCTTCAGTATTATCAATCTCATTATTCGGAAAAGCTGTCCTCTTGTTTTCTACCATTTTCTCACGTGCAATCTTCATTATTTCTGGTGTTATTTCTCTGTAATTATTATTTATCGCAAATTGTTCAACATTTTTTATAGTCATTCCCCTGCTAAAAGAAGGAATTTGTTTAAGTATATTTTTTGCCTGTATATTCCAATGCATGGTAAATTCCTCCTCGGTCCCAAATGTTTCTGATGTTTTTAACAGGATGGCTTTGTTACCGTACTTTCCGGGAACATAATCACACCACGAATCTTCGTCCATCTGATTCCCGCTTGTAGCAAGCGCTCGTGCGCGGCATCCCTTGCAAATATATCTAAACTCGCACGTACCACACCTGCCATTAAGATTGTCTCCCCGTAATGTTTGGAAATCCGCAGTATCCATCCATAATTCAACAAAACTTTTTTTCCGTACATTCCCGACAATGTTTGGCATATATGGACAAGGCGTAACATTCCCTTCAGGGGTAATTCTGCAATAATGAGTGCCAGCAGGACAACCTCCAGAATATGCCCTGATAAGCGGGGAAGCAGTGTCATGCTCATATACAATTCTCCGATAATGCGGTGCGCACTTTGCGCCCACCAACATCTTGCCCTGATATTTCTTTTGTGTTTCATAGAGTTGGTGCAGTGCTTGATCATACTGTTGTGGTATAATATCCGTCAATTCTTGCCCTTTACCAGTACACACAAGGAAGAAAAGGTTAAAAACCTTTGCGCCTAGATTGTAAGAAAACTCAATAATATTTGGGATTTCATTAAAGTTTTCCCTAGTAACGGTAGTTTGTATTTGGAACTCCAACCCCTGTCTACAGCAAGCCTCTATTCCCTTAATGGTATCGTCCCAAGCGCCTGAAATACCTCTAAATTCATCATGTCTCTCAGGAACAACAGAGTCAAGACTTATACCGATTCCGGTTACACCACTTTCTTTAAGTCTCCTTGCAATACCATCGTCAATCAAATTTCCATTTGTTCCAAGCACAACCATCATGCCTTTTCTGAAGGCGTAATAAGCTATTTCATAGATATCTTCCCGTAATAAAGGTTCACCGCCAGTGAGAATAAGCAAAAGATTTGGATTTAACTCCGCCATTTGATCTATAAGCCTGAATCCTTCATTAGTACTAAGTTCATTGGCAGATTGTCTAGTTAACGCATTCGTATCCAGATAGCAGTGGCTACAGCGTAAATTGCATCGGTAGGTTGTATTCCATGAGATTGCGTAAGGTTTGTAATTCATTGTCTCCGAGACCTGTTGGCACTAAAATTATTGTAAATAACTTAGTTTATATCAAACTTCTTCCGATAGATTTTCAGAATAACGTTAAATTAATACCCACTTTAATAATACAATTGATATGTAATAACAATTAAATTTATCTATTAAGAATATACCTTAGGCTGGACAATGCTGTGTATTCCTAGTACTTGTTCAATTAAAAAAGGTAAATCATTTATAGGCAGCATTGTAGCGGCATCTGAAAGGGCTCTCTCAGGATTCTCATGAACCTCTAAAAACAATCCCTCACAACCTGTGGCTATGGCAGCCCTGGCAAGCGGCACAACCATATTTCTCTCGCCTCCAGAAACGTTTCCCTGACTACCCGGCAATTGAACACTGTGTGTAGCGTCATAAATTACAGGATAACCCAATTCACGCATGATGACTAATGCCCGCATATCACTAACCAAATTATTATAACCGAAACTTGTACCGCGTTCAGTCAATAATATTTGTTCATTTCCAGTACTGCGTATTTTTTCTACAACGGACTTCATATCCCATGGAGACAAAAACTGCCCCTTTTTAACATTAACAGGTTTCCCTGTTTTTGCTGCGGCAAGTATTAAGTCAGTCTGACGGCAAAGAAAAGCTGGTATTTGGATAATATCAAGCGTTTCTGATACAATTGGTATATCTTCTTTACAATGAACATCTGAAAGTATTGGTAAATCCAACCTCTTCTTAATATCGGCTAAAATCTTTATACCTTCTTTGACACCAGGACCTCTATACGAGTTAATAGATGTTCGATTTGCCTTGTCATACGATGCCTTAAAAATAAATTGTGCCTTTTTTGCCCGAAAAACAGATTTTAATTTTTCTGCCAATTTCAAACAACTTTCGTGGTCCTCTATAACACACGGACCTGCAATGAATGTTAGAGGTTTACCCTGATCTATAGATAAATTTCTGATATTTACAATTTTAGCCATCACACAGAATATAAATAAAAATTAAAGATGTGTCAATATAATATAGGTAAAAAAGGTTGCTACAAATTCGTTCCGTGTGTAAAATATACCTGAAAATTGGCAAGCAGACACTTCCATATTATTATTTCTTTATTACGAGGGTATTATAAATGAGAAACGCAATTTTTGTATGTATTTTTGCATTGTGTAGCATACCATCAACTGTATTTGGACAGTATTATGACTATGACATCCCTGAAATTAAACTAAAAAGCGGTTTACCAAGCGTATTCGCCGTTGAGAGCGTCAGGCAAATATCAGAAAGCACTGATGAATCGGTATTGAATGTCAGCGTGACTATTAAAAAGGGAAAGATTGAGTCTGTA
>JAHFOX010000021.1 GCA_023261445.1 Planctomycetota bacterium | reverse complement strand
GTTTTAATTCGTGTATTTATGTATTCGTACCTTGAATTTTCCTTTTCCTTAACTTTACTAAGCCAAATTCCACGACTATTATTGTCCATTCTCTCACAGTGGTTGTAAACTTTACAACGGATTTCATAATATTCATCTTCTATTAGTTTTGATAAATCTTTTTGCAATTCAGAAAAAAAATTTTCAGGCGTTAATGGATTTTTTGTGAGTATAGTTTTTTCTACTTCAAACAACGCGTCAACTAATTTAATTACATAAGTATCCCAAACCTCAATAAATTGTTCTATAAAATTGCCACTCGGGTATCTTCCTGCTTTATTCCACGAAAAAATTAGTCTCTGTAATTCTTCTTTCTTTCCTTTTTCCAGACGATATTTTAGTTCTTTTATTTTTAATTTTCTATAATCATCCATAATAAATAAGAGGCTTGATATCCCCTTCCAAATTGAAAGTTTATTTCGATTTCCTAAAATGAACACTAATTTACCAACAACTGTTTCCCATGATGCCGGAATCGATAATGTAGTGTTTTTCTCTTTTATGTAGTCTAAAGTTCATAAATTAGGCCATCCGCAACTTTTACGCCACCAAAACACCAAGCAACTAAGAAAAACTTATTGTTCGTTGTCTTTGACCGGATTTCTTTGATTTTAAAATGGAGCGGGCGATGGGAATCGAACCCACATACCCAGCTTGGGAAGCTGGTATTCTACCACTGAATTACGCCCGCTTTATATTTCTAAGGTGTGTAATTTCGGCTCTTCTAAATCTTGCCCCTTTATTTTCTGGCAAGGGAATAGAACCGGTTGGTTAACTGTAGGCGCTAACGCACTATATCGAGAACCCTGAGATGTGCCTCTGCGTTCAAATTCTCGTGTTACTCCGGATGTAATTTCTGCTTTGCTTGCATTCCAAATCGGCGACACAAGGAAATTGCCATGCGTGTCACCCACGAGTCTTTGTACTGTAACATCCGAAGGGATACGCTCCAGAAAGTCAGTAGCAAGCTGAATATATGTATTCATATCCATGGTTTTAACATTGCCTTTAAAATATTCTTCGGCCAATGCAGTGTTTTTTGCCACATACAAATGATGGAGTTTGATGCCCTGAATGCCTAATCCCGCCACGGCTTCTGCTGTTGCCATCATATTGTCCCTTGTTTCACCGGGCAATCCTAAAATAACATGGACGCATATATTGATGCAAGCCCTTTTTGTGCGGTTAACGGCATCTAAAAACATCTTGTAATCGTGTCCTCTGTTAATGTGCTTTAGGGTGTCATCGTGTATTGATTGGAGTCCATATTCAACCCAAACATGATACTTTTTCGTATAACCATTTATGAGGTCTAAAATATCATCTGTAACGCAGTCAGGCCGTGTACCGATGGAAATTCCTATAACATCTTTATCTGCTAATGCCTCTTCATAACACAACCTTAAAGTTTCAACATCTGCATAAGTATTTGTAAAGGACTGGAAATAAGCGATAAATTTTTCGGCGCCGTATCTCTTTTTATGGAATGCCTTGCCATTTTCAATTTGCGCCCTGATAGGGATATACGGTCCTCTGGTATTTGGGCTAAAACTTTCATTTGCACAGTAAGTACAACCCCCCACTCCAACACGACCGTCACGGTTGGGACATGTAAAACCGGCATGAAGCGGTATCTTGTGAACCTTATAAGGAAAATGTTCTTTTAGATATTCGCTAAAAGGGAAAAAACGATACTTTAACAGATACGATTGTTTGGCTGGCATTGACGGATTCTTCATAGATTTAATTTAGCAGGAAAATAAGGGAATATCAAATACAAAAAGTTCAATTTTCTAAGGCTTAATTGTGGAGTTTTTATAGAAATCAAAGATTAAAGATAAAAATTATAGGCCAATTTGATACGTTATTTTGCATTTTTGATTTCTAACTTTTGCAATTATTTTAGGAAACACTACCACCTGACCAGCCTTTTGACCAATCCTTTCCTTCGATATTCCACTCCCTCACTTGTTACACGCAATCCTATCTTGCGTTCCATGATATTTCGGAGTTTCCTTAGTCCTTTAAACATAATCCCCTCATTAGCGGACATCATGCGGTTGCTCCATTCAAGTAATTTTTCAAGATTATTTTCCACCGTAAAGTATGGCGCTGGACGGTCTGTAAGCCAATAGTCGTCTTTCACCAGACCTTTTTGTTTTGCCAGTTCATAAAGCTCCGTGCCGGGAAACACCATAGCCTCTGAAACCGATACAAAGTCAGGACGCACCCTTTCTATCATTCTTACTGTATCATTTACCGTATTGTCATTTTCACCCGGATTACCCACCATCAGGAGCATCTTAGTCTTCAAACCCATCTGCTTCGTAACTTTGAAGGCACGGGCAATTTGTTCAGGTGTGGTTTTTTTCCTGATAGCCTTTAGCACTGTTTCTGAGGCAGATTCCACTCCAAAAGAAATGCAATAGCACCCAGAACGAACCATCCAGTCGAGCATGTCTTCCCAGATAAAATTAACGCGGGTCTCACAGTCCCAGACGATATCCAATTTTCTATCTATGATTTCTTTGCAAAGGTCAATAACCCTGTCTTTATTGACTGTAAATATATCATCTGCAAAGTTAAAGAATCTGCATTGAAAATCTTTTGCAAGAAGTTCCATTTCATCCACGACATTTTTTGCCGACCTTGTCCTCCATTTCTGCCAGAATGCCGGGGTTGAACAGAACTGGCAACTGCCCACGCATCCGCGGGTTGAAATAATTGGGACGAATCTCAGCTTTCCCAACTGCTTGCCATTCCATGTGCCTTTGAGTATTTCATACCCTCCTGCGTATCTGTTAAAGTCAAAATATTTGTACGCAGGAAATGGTATTTCATCCATATTTACGATTAATTGTCTTTGCTGTGTTTTCACAACCTTGCCGTCAGATTTAAAAGCTATGCTGTTAACATTTTCAAAAGGCTTTTGTTCCTCCAAAGAGGTCATCAATTCTTTAATTGTCGCTTCGCCTTCGCCAAGCACAATAATATCTACAGGCCAGTGTGTGAGTAATTGCTCATACATAATGGTTGGATGAATCCCGCCCATTATTACCACACAGTCTTTGTTTAGTATTTTAGAAATTTTTGCTACTTCCAGCGGACTTGCCCTTTGTTCAGTCAGGCAGGTAATGCCAACGACATCAGGCTGTTCCTCTTCCAGTGTTTTCCTGACTTTGTCCCACGAGAAGTCAAACATATCTATCGCCTTTACGTCAAAACCATGTTTTTCCAGTGTGGAGGCAAGATAGGCAATTCCAAGCGGCGGGCCATAAGGCAGTATAAAGGGCTTGCCGTATTTGCGCTGGTCGTACATGGGTGGGTTAATAAGTACTATTTTCATTGCATTATTTTTAAACAATTTGCCAGATATTGTTCGGTTCTTGCCCTGTCTGGCATGTTAATTTCTATCTTTACAAAAATATTTAAAGAAGTTGCATTACATGCAACGTTCTGCATGTATATCTTCTCTCTTGAATTTATAGTTTACAGGAAGTTTTACATGGTACTTTTTAAAAATAGCTTCTAGTAACTTCTTTCTCTCTTTTTGTGTTTTAACAATCGTGATATTTTCCCTCTGCTTTTTAGTGTTTTGGTAGCAGAATTTGTGATAAAAGTCGAGGTTGTTTGCATTTTTCTCTCTTAGAGGAGATGCCTCAGGATTTTCTCTTGCTCCACAGGAGAAAAGTCCTGTGCATAAAAACGAAGGAATATTTCACGCCTTATATCTTTTAAATCAATATCGGGGTTATTCCTCTTTATTGATGCAATTGCCTGCATGCGTGCCATGTTGAACATAGAAAATCCCATTTTCATTCTTTCCTGTCCGCTTTTTTTCATCATCCTTTCTAGAAAAACAGACTCCATCGAATCACTTGTATCATTCATCTTTTACCTCTTTATATACTCTTTCAAGTTTCAACTCTTTCACCCACTTTTCAAGGTAATCTATATCAAGATTTGGAACTGCTCTCAGGATGTTCTTTACGTCTCTAATTTGTATTTCCGATATACTCTCCCTTGCCCAGAAGAGTTTTGAAAGTACAAGATCTTCTGGCGAAGTAATATTAATCCTTAAACCCTCAAAATCAATACATTGTTTCCGCCCAAACTCAATCTTGCGGTATTCTATATCCTTTTTAACTATAAAATCAACCTTAACGATTCCTTCATTATGAATAATATTGAACATTTTCTTTTCACAGATGGCATTTCTTACAGAATCCTTATCTATATAAAAATCTTTGGAAAAGAGAGAAAATAGCATATCAACATCATTCTCCACTACCTCAATAACAATGTCTATATCTCTGGTCATCCTTGGGGTTGTATAGAAATTAGCCGCTACCGAACCAGTAATCATATAAGGTATGCCAGCATATTCTAACTTCTTTACAATTCTCCTTAGTACTTCCAGTTCATTAATCAAAATAAATTTCCTCACCCTTTGTACACAGTTTTATATTGTACTTTTGTATTTGAGCAATCACAACAATTACCATATTTTTCACGCCCTTGGGTGTGCTTTGTCATAAACCTCTTTCAGCCGCTCAGTGGTTATGTGAGTGTAGATTTGCGTTGTGGAAAGATTTGCATGCCCAAGAAGCTCCTGTACAGACCGCAAATCGGCACCGCGATCCAACAGATGAGTTGCAAAGCTGTGACGAAAGGTATGAGGTGAAATTTTAGAGTATATGCCTGCTTTTTTTACATACTTTTCCAGCATTCTCGCCACACTGCGTTCGGTAAGACGTCCGCCGCGATTGTTTAAAAAAAGCGCTTTGCTATCCGTACACAATTTATTTGAAACCATTTCTAGTTTTCTTTTGTCAAGGTATGCCTGTATGGCTTTTAAGGCATGATTCCCAATGGGCGACAACCTTTCCTTCTTACCTTTCCCTTTTACCTTAACAACTCCATTTAAAAAGTCCACATCTGCAACATCAATCCCCACCAATTCGCTTACCCTCATGCCCGCACTATATAAAGTTTCCATAATGGCGCTATCGCGAATACCTGACAAGGTATTCAAATCTGGCAGATTTAAAAGTGCTTCGGCATCGTTTACAGTCATAAACTTCGGGAGTTTTTTATCAAGTTTAGGAGTTCGAATACTCTCCACAGGATTGATTTCTAAAATACCCTCTCGACATAGAAATTTATAAAACGACCTGACAGCCACAAATTTTCTTGCAATTGTGGTTTTGGAATAATCCTGTTTTTTTTGAAAGGCGAGAAACCTTCTTAATAATAGGCGGTTAACATTCCCAATATCGTTACCGCCTTCCTCTTTAAGAAATGAAAGATATTGATATAAATCGTTTCGGTATGCCCTCAAGGTCTGCGATGAAAAATTTCTGTCGTGTTCAATATGTGCGAGGTATTTTTCTATATAATCCTGCATAAATTAAAACCCTTAAACACAGCGTGGCAGAGCCACAACCAAAAGACAGGACACAGATTACGCAGATCAAGCAGATTTACACAGATTTTAATATGTTATAAGACCAACCAGCTTTAAAAACTTTACTAAAAAAGCAAGGTTTTATAAATTTGTAGTACAGGGTTCAATGAGGAACAACAATCAGAATACAAGGGAAAAAAACGACGACCCCAAACTTCTGCATTCTTTATTCTATCGTTCTTTTACCATTGATTTAACTTTCCGTAGGATTCGCAGACGGCTTTTGATGTTAGCACACTCATATTTAAATAACAAGGATAAAAATGGCTTTTTATGGTGTAATACAGGCAATTTACCTTGACAATATTTTACCTATTGTTTACCCTAAAATTACTTTTATTCCAGTTCGTTGCACCGCAAAACACGGCAGAAAAAAAGGATGAATCTTAACAGTAATCTAACAGGTGAGGTTTTTATACGAGAAGTTGCAAACGCATGCACCCCTTTGGAGGCATTCCGCCGTTTTGTTTCTAATACAAACCTGTTTTTTCTGGATAGCGCCCTGCCAATAAAAGGTATTTCAAGGTATTCTTTTCTTGGTTTTAATCCTTTTTTGATTATGAAGACGAAGCGCCGTAAAATCAGCCTGATGGATAAATACGGTGTTATTGAAAACGAAGGAAACCCCTTTGAACATCTTCGTGAATTATTAAAACGTTTTTCGTTAAAAAACACAATCGAGTCTGTCCCATTTCAGTGCGGGGCGGTTGGGTATTTTAGTTATGACCTTCGCCATTTTACGGAGAGATTACCCGCAAGAACCGCAGATGATCTTTGTATGCCGGATATGTACTTGAGTTTTTACGACACTATTGTTTCTTATGATAACTTTCTTGGAAAATGTTATGTAATTGGAGTGGACTTCGGTTTAGACAGTGCATTACAGGGAAAAATGGAGCAAATCGTTAACACATTGTGCAGAAAACATGACGATTCATTCAAATCCATAAACCATACGTCTAATCAAAACACATCGGAGACTTTGCGCTTCAATTTCACAAAAGAATTGTATATGAGTGCAATCAGGCGCATTAAGGACTATATCGCTGCAGGCGATGTTTATCAGGTCAATCTCTCCCAGCGAATGGAGACGGATATTGATATTCCTCCATATAAACTCTATGAGAAATTACGGTCAGTAAATCCGGCGCCATTTTCGTGTTATTTAACCTTTGATAATGCAGCTATCATTAGTTCTTCTCCAGAACGATTTCTTAATGTCCACGCCAGACACGTCCAAACCCGCCCAATTAAAGGCACACGCCCGCGCGGAAAAGATGCCATAGAAGACGAGATTATGAAACAGACGTTACTTTCAAGCCCTAAAGATGCCGCCGAACTAACTATGATTATTGACCTGGAGCGCAACGACCTTGGGCGCGTATGTGATTATGGTTCTATTAAGGTCATCGAAAGAAAAATATTGGAAACATACCCCACTGTGCATCATTTAGTTTCTACCATTGAGGGATCCCTGCACGAACGGTACGACTTGATAGACTTACTCAAGGCTACGTTTCCCGGTGGTTCCATCACTGGCGCGCCAAAGATCCGTTCTATGCAGATCATTGATGAACTCGAACCTATACAGAGAGGTATTTACACAGGAGCTATAGGTTATATTGGATTTAACGGAGATGCCGATTTGAATATTGCCATTCGCACATTCGTCATGAAGGATAAGACGGTATATTTCCACGTTGGAAGCGGTATTGTGGCAGATTCCAATGAAGAAGAGGAATACGAAGAAACCATGCACAAGGCAAAGGGGCTTATTGATACATTAAAAACGTGCTAACAATTTAGTTTTCTGGAAAACAATATTCACGCATTTATCGTAGTGGCAGGTTTCAAGCCTGCACCTACACAGTGCGGTAAAATATTATTTTTATTGAGATTTTTCAAGGAACTAAATATTTTGATTCAGGCTGCAAGACTGAACCAGCGTGAGCAATAAAATTTTTATGAATACCTGTTGTAAACTACTATAATCATGCCTTACTTCATCTTTTTAAATGATAGAATTGTAGAAGAAGCCGAAGGGCGTTTAAGCACGCTGGATCGCGGCTTTCTTTATGGGGACGGACTTTTTGAGACCTTCAGAACTTACACAAAAAAACCCTTTCGGCTGGAAGACCGCATAACCCGACTCTCAAATTCGGCAAAAACATTAGACATTCCATTTCGTTTTACAATCCAACAAATAAAAGAAATTATTGATCAACTCATTGTCAGGAATAACTTAGAAGACGCCTACGTACGGATGACGTTATCCCGCGGATTTGGGTCTAATGACTTTATTCAGACAGGCAACTGCGCCCCTACCTTTGCGATTCACACAAAACCGCTTGTCGTCTATCCGGCATCATTGTATAAAACAGGCGTGCCGCTTATTACCTCCTCCATCCGCAAAAGTGTCACGTGTCCACTCTCAAGCCACAAAACACTAAATTTTTTGACTAATTACCTTATTAAGAAAGATGCCGTCAAGAAGGGATTTCACGATGCACTCGTCCTGAATACAAACAGCCACGTTGCTGAATGCGCCGTGAGTAACATTTTTATTGTTGAGAAGAATTCCGTTATTACACCTTCCCTAAAAGCCAATATCCTGCCGGGCATTACGCGAAAGATTATATTGGAACTATGCAAAGAGAATAATATCCACGCCTCAGAAGAACTTTTCAGCATAAAAAGAGTTCTAAGGGCAGATGAGGTCTTCATTACCAACTCACTTATGGAGGTTATGCCTGTTTCTAAAATTGACACTCAGTCAATCGGGAGGCTTATTCCCGGCGCCATAACAAAGCTTTTACATGACAAATATAAGGCGTTAACCAATAAGACAGAATAAATGCAGTTATATAATAATTTCAAATTAAATCCTTTTATGGAAAACTTGACATTACGGACGTAAAGGAATATATTTATGCTATTCTTTGAAATACCAAATTTAGATTAATGAAAGGAATCAGAAGTGTGGGATTATTCTGAAAAAGTTAAAGAACATTTTCTTCATCCAAGAAACGTAGGTGAGATTGAAAATCCAGACGCAGTGGGCGAAGTGGGCAGTCTAGCCTGCGGGGATGCGTTAAAATTAATGCTAAAACTGGACAAATCGAACCGCATTATTGACGTAAAGTTTAAGACGTTTGGGTGCGGAAGCGCCATCGCCTCTGCAAGCGCCCTGACGGAAATGATTAAAGGAAAACTATTGGATGAAGCGGCTCAGATTACTGATAATGATATAGCAAATTATCTGGATGGACTGCCAGAGCAGAAAATGCACTGTTCCGTAATGGGACGCGAGGCGCTGGAAGCGGCTATTGCCAATTACCGCGGACAAAAAATAATAAAGCCTGTTGACGAGGGAACCATTGTTTGTAAGTGTTTTGGCGTGACTGACAATAAAATCGCTCATGAAGTTAGAGAACATAAGTTAACAACAATCGAACAAGTTACAAATTACTGCAAGGCTGGCGGCGGCTGCCGCTCATGTCATCCTCAGATTCAGGCGATTATAGACGAAGTATGGCAGAAGGAAAAGGAAAAGGCAATGATCGGAAGGGCCAAAAAACCTATTAAAAAATTAACAAATATTCAGAAAATGAAATTGATACAAGAGACTGTAGAAAAGAATATCAGACCCACTCTCCAATCTGACGGAGGCGACATTGAGCTGATTGATGTGGATGGCGACCGGGTTATGGTTTCTTTCAGGGGAAGCTGTGTGGAGTGCCCCGGCTCAAAGATTACTTTAAAATCCACCATTGAGGCGAAGCTAAGGGAGTTTGTCACTGACACACTCATCGTCGAGGAGGTGAATTCATGAAGATTGTATACACAGATAACAATGCAACGACGATGGTAGCGCCTGAGGTTGTAGAAGCCATGCTGCCTTATTTCAGGGAGTATTACGGGAATCCTTCAAGCATGCATACCTTTGGCGGTCAGGTGGCAAGAAAAATTGATATTGCGAGACAACAGGTAGCAGACCTTATCGGCGCAAGCCCTGAAGAAATCGTATTTACAAGCTGTGGCACGGAAAGCGATAATGCGGCTATAACGGGAATACTCCGGGCAAATCCGCACAAGAGGCATATTGTAACTTCAAGGGTGGAACATCCTGCCGTTTATAACTTGTGCAAATATCTTGCTCAAAACGGCTATCACGTAACGGAACTTGGCGTGGATAGCGCCGGAATGCTCAACCTGAACGAATTAGCCGATGCAGTGAGGGAAGACACTGCGATTGTGTCAATTATGTATGCAAACAATGAGACAGGCGTCATCTTCCCCATTGAAGAGATTGGCAGTATCGTGAAACAAAAAGGTTCTGTTTTGCACACGGATGCTGTTCAGGCTGTGGGTAAAATACCTCTGAATCTTTCTAAAAGCACAATAGACTTATTAACACTTTCCGGACATAAATTGCATGCACCAAAAGGAGTAGGCGCCCTATTTATCAGAAAAGGAATTACGTCTTCACCTTTTATTATCGGGGGACATCAGGAAAAGAACCGCCGCGGCGGCACGGAAAACGTTCCGTCCATCATTGGGCTTGGCAGGGCATGTGAATTAGCTAAAAAATACATAGCGGAAGAACAGTCACGCGTGAAACAAATGAGGGATAAGCTGGAGAGCGAAATACTGAAAAAAACCCCAGACCCAAGAGTGAATGGACATAAAACACTGCGCCTTCCAAACACCACCAATATGAGCTTTGAATTTGTGGAAGGGGAAGCCATTTTACTGCTGTTGAATGAAAAGGGGATTTGCGCCTCGTCAGGTTCCGCCTGCACTTCAGGCTCATTAGAACCATCTCACGTGCTCAGGGCAATGGGCGTTCCGTTTACAGCAGTGCATGGTTCTGTAAGGCTGAGCCTGAGCAGATACAACACGATGGAAGAGGTTGATTACATTATCGAACATCTCCCGCCAATTATCCGAAGGTTAAGGGAAATATCGCCTTATGGCAGGGAAACAAAATTAAAGGAACAACCTGCACAGACATCGGCAAGGACATAGAAAGACAGGGCTTGTCAGGACTAAAGTCCTGAGTTAAATCAGGTCAGACAGGTTCCTGTGTAATAGAAGGCAAACAGGTACGAGCAGCGTACTACACAAACAAAATAATTAATCTTTCGGCAATTTGAAGGTTTAAATGCCTCAGCGGTAGGAGCCGTCTCCTGACGGCGACCGGCAATCGTTCGACTGGGCTCACAACGAAGTCAAATGAGCTTTCTTATATTCCGGGGCTGTCCAAAAAGTAATTAACGTGTCATTGCGAAGGAGGAACGACTGAAGCAATCTCCTTATTTTAAGGCATTTCAAGAACAGATTGCTTCGCTGGCACCTGCCTGCGCGTGACCGCACGCAGACAGGCTCGCAATGACATGTCTGCCATTTGTCATTGCGAGGAGTAAAACGACGAAACAATCTCAATTTTGAAATCCCTGTACATCAAGAGAAAGCAAACCTGCGCGCCCAGGCAGAACGGCAGAATGCAAGATGGAGGATGTAGGTAGCTTTCATCCTTTAGCCCTCATCTCTTCCCCCTTCCGCCTTTATTTCTCAGATGCCTTGATAATGACATATCTGGAAAACTCGCCGCGCTTTACAAGCATAAGAACGCCTTTTTCTTTATCTCCCTCACTCAATGCCTTTTTGAATTCTGCTACACCGACAATCTTCTTCCTGTTAACCTCCTTAATAATATCGCCTTCTCTTATATCTGACGTAGCGGCAGGGCTTCCGGGCTGCACTTCTGTGACTATTACTCCACCGTCCTCCTCTACGCCAAGCCTATTAGCAAGTTCTTTCGTGAGGTTTTGGACGGTCATTCCAAGGTCTTTCCCGGACGGCACCACACCAGGACCCGCAGCAAATAGGTCTGATGGTTGTTCTCCAATCTTGACGATTAATTCTTTATCCTTGCCGTCTCTCAAGACTTTTATCTTTACTTTTTTACCGACTTCAGTTTGAGCAACTGAATTACGGAGATGATTGACATCTCTGATGGATTTCCCTTCGTACTCAGTCACAATATCGCCGCGCTCAAAACCAGATTCCTTTGCAGGAGAATTATCCTGAACGTCGCTGACAAGGACGCCTTCTGTCACACTAACATTAAATGATTTTGCTAAAGCAGGATCAATATCCTGAATAACAACTCCAAGCCAGCCCCGCGTGACCTTGCCTTTTTCTACAAGGTCTCTCATAATAGTTTTTATCATATTGATAGGGATGGCAAATCCAATTCCCTGATAACCGCCGCTTTTTGTGTATATGGCAGTATTAATGCCAATAATTTCTCCTTGTATGTTAACGAGAGGACCTCCGCTATTGCCGGGATTGATGGCTGCGTCTGTTTGAATCAAATCCTCATAAGCCGCAACGCCGACATTTGCTCTTCCTGTGGCGCTGATAACGCCGATAGAAACTGTTTGCGACAGCCCAAACGGATTCCCAATAGCAATAGCCCACTGGCCAACCCGAATGGTGTCTGAGTCACCTAATTTCGCCGAAGGTAAATTCTTCCCCTCTATTTTTACTACTGCAACATCCGTTTGCGGGTCAGTGCCAACGACCTTTCCATCAAATTCCCTTCTGTCTCCTAATGTGATTTTTAGTTCATCTGCTTCTTCTACCACGTGGTTATTTGTTATTATGTATCCCTTTTCGCTGTCAATAATCACACCTGACCCAAGCCCCTGTATCTTATATTCGCCTTCGGGGAAACGCGGTCTAAAAAACTTGTCAAAAAAGTCATCACCGAAAAAATCCCTAAAGTCGCGGAATTGGTCGTATTCTTCTTCTTCGTTTGGACCTTGTCTGGGTTGGGAATGAAATCGGTCATTTGGCATTTGCCTTTGCTTTTGCTTGTCGTGTTTAAAGGTCTTTACGGAAGTTATTGAAACAACGGCAGGCTTAACCTGATCAACTACCTGCTCAAACACCCTCTCAAAATTTTGCGCCGCAGCCAAATCACTAGCATTAGTTGTTTGTTTATCACTAGAGGCATATAACAATGCCTCGCGTGGTAAACATACGCTGATTCCAGCGCAAAATGCAAAAGCCAAAAGAAAACTCGGAAAAAACCCCACAGATTTACTACTCATTTACAATACTCCTTTAAGGTAAAGTTAAAATTCTTAACATACAATTTTGCTGCATTTTATTCTTGATGTAATTTTTTGTCAATATAAATCAAAAGCCAAACCTTCTATAATACTTGCATTCTTTCTTCAGCATTGATAGAATATTGTTAATTTGCTTAATTTATTCCTAAACACTCACTTTCGCCATGCCGTGATAACGCAGCCTTAAATCGTGAAAATGCTCATTTAGAAGAATCACTTTTCTGTAACAGGAATTAAGAATTATTTGTTCCATTGAAATATTTAAAATAAGGATAATTATGAATTGGAAAAAGATATATATATCGGTTATTGCAGGAATAATAGGAACTCTTTTTTGCGTACATGGAAAGACGTTTTCGTCGGACGTGTATTTTGTACCACAGGAGATAAAAACCCAGATAATTCGTGCAATCGAAGGGAGCAAGGAATCCATTGATATAGCAGTGACAGATATTAATTCAAATAATATTTTGAACGCACTCACTGAGGCTCAAAAGCGCGGGGTGCGCATTAGAATTGTAATTGGCAGAAAACGCTCCTTAGTGAAAGGACTTCTTTCAACTCCATATAAGAACAAAGTGTTTGAAATAAAGGCTTTGGCACGAAGAGGGTTTATTAATAACAACTTTGCTATTTTTGATTGCAAATTGTTAAGCACAGGGTCGTATTCATGGAATGAAAAAATCGGCAAGTTCAATCGCGATAACGCTATTTTTACGGATGAAGCGAAATTGCTGGTAAAGTATCAAAAGGAATTTGACCTTCTGTTTCACGAAGGAACAACCTCAGTCGTTAAGCCCGTTCCTCCCGAAAAGGAAGAAACAACCGCCGTTATAGAAGAGAAACATGAAAATGCCGAACCAAAACCGGCAGTGGCTGTTCCGCATGAACCTGCTGTAGGAAAACAGATTGTTGCGTCAAATTATGGAATCGCCATAACAGAGACCGCCGATGGTTATATTAACATGAATTTTGAGGAGCTTAACAATGTCTTTGGAATGGCGAGTGATTTGTCAGATGAACAGAAAGAGTCCTTGTGGAGTCATTGTATAGGCAAAAAAGTTAAGTGGCACGGAAAAGTGACTTATATGGGATGGGGACTGGTAACAGGATGGATGCTTAGTGTGAACCACGGCGATACCAGCGTTGAGGTAAAACTAAACTCTGCAAATAAGGCTAATTTTTCTGGTGTGAAATATGGCAATACTGTTACATACACTGGGAAGCTCGATTCGCGGGTAACGAGAATTTTCCCATATAAACTCGAAGACGGAAACGTGCTTGAAACTGAAAATACACTCTCTACGCCTTTAAGCAGCAAAGAACTAACCGAAAATCCCGATATAGTGCCGGTTTCCCAGGGACCGAAAAAGATACTCTTGATAGAGTCTTATGAAGATTTGGATAATATTTTTGGAACTAAAAGCGCTTTGACAGACGCACAAAAAGACGAGGCATGGGAAAAATATAAGGGAAAATACGTCAATTGGGAGGGACAAATTGCATATAAGAATCTAAACGTTGCTTCCGGCTTGCGAGTGGGAATAATGCAGAATGAACAACTTTCTGTAGAGTTAAAAGTAGGGCTGGCAAAGAAGGACAAGGCGCTAAGTTTTCAGGATGGTGAAACCGTACTTTATTCAGGAAAACTCGTTGAAAGGTGCGGAAAGCATTCTCCTTTTATTTTAGAAGACGGCGATTTTATGACTTTGAAATAGGCACAAATAACAAACACCAAACATCAAATAACAAGCACCAAATAACAAACAAATTCCAATTTCCAAAATCTCAGTGAAGTTCTTACAAGATAATACAATACTGTTAGCAAAGGGGTTTCTGGCCATATATCGCTAAGAGCAAAGGAGGTTGCTATGGTAAGAAAACTGTTAATTATATCGTTTATTATTTCCTTTACGGTTGCGGGAATAAAAGGAGTATTGCTTGCTGCGGACAGCTACGAGAAGGCTGTTAATGATGGGAATGCTCTCATCCGCAAGCAGATGTACCAGGAGGCGCTTGATGCTTATGAAAACGCCCTTAAGTTAAAACCAGAGGCATTTGAGGCATGGTATAATAAGGCAATTGTGCTTGACTACCTGGGCAAATATGAAGAAGCAATTGATTCTTTTGAAAAAGCCATTCAATATAAGTCTGATTATTACGAAGCATGGTATATGAGGGGAAGGGCTCTGGACCATGCCGGCAGGTATGATGAGGCAATCAAGGCATTTGATAAGGCGCTTGAAATAAAACCTGACTATCTTACAGCTTTATATAATAAAGGAAATGTACTCGACCATGTCGGCAACATTGATGCGGCAATTGAAACCTACGATCAAATTATAAAAATGAAACCAGATGCACACGAGGCATGGAACAATAAAGGCCTTGCACTGGCAAGGATTCCCGACAGGCGGAATGAGGCAATAGAGGCATACGACAAGGCGATTGCGATTAATCCGAAATATTACGAGGCGTGGGTTAACAAGGGCAACTGTTATGTAAGAATACGTAAATACAAGGAAGCCGTTGACTCCTATGATAAAGCAATTGAAATAAAGCCTGCCGAACATGCCGCATGGGCGGATAAGGGCTTCACCCTTGCTGATCTTGGAAAGCATGCGGATGCCGTTAACGCCTTCAATAAGGCGATTGAACTGAAACCTGATTCGTACGCCGCATGGAATGGAAAAGGACTTGCGCTTGACGCTTTGGGACGATATGAGGAAGCGCTTACGGCATACGAAAAGACCATTGAGATACAGCCTGATTCCTATGGGGCGTGGACAAACAAGGGACTTACGTTAGCCCGGCTTGGAAAACATGCGGAGGCTGTCTCGGCTTATGAAAAGGCATTGCAAATACAGCCTGATTCTTATGAAACCCTGACAAATAAAGGGGGCGAACTGTTTCAGCTTGGGAAATACGAAGAGGCTATACAAGCCTTTGATGGCGCTATAAAGCTAAGACCAGACTACCCGCAGGTGTGGAACGGGAAAGGCTGGTCGCTTCTGCGATTGGGAAAGTTTATGGAGGCTGTGAAGGCTTTCGACAAGGTAACGCAGATAATTTCAGACGAAGAAGCCGCAACTATCCCACGTCAGGCAAAGATTAAATATGAAGCGCTCAGTAATAAGGGACTCGCCTTGATACAACTTCAAAATTACGAAGAAGCGGTTAAGGCATTTGATAAGGCAATTAATATAAAGCCAGACGTTTTTAGTCTATGGATAAATAAAGGACTTGCCCTTATACAGTTAATTAAATTTCAGGAATCGTTGGACGCCTTCAGCAAGGCAACAACACTAAACGGTAATACACATGAGGCGTGGAATTATAAGGGTTATGTTTTTGAAGAGATGGGAAAGCAGCAAGAAGCGCTCGATGCTTATGACAAGGCCCTCCAGATTAAATCAGATTTTGTCGGAGCGTTAAATAATAAAGGTCTCTTATTAGATGCTATGGGAAAACATACAGAAGCGATAGAGACTTACGATAAGGCTTTAAAGATAAAACCTGATTTTGATGCTGTGTGGTTTAACAAGGCATGCGCATACGCCTTAATTTCAAGCAATGACTACGCTATGAGTTCACTAAAGAAAGCCATTGAATTAAATCCGAGGTACAAAAATATTGCAAAAAATACTCCTGATTTTTCCGGGCTTAAAGGGAGCGCAGATTTTGAAAAAATTGTAGGTGAATAGAAACTCCCATTTTAAAACAGCTTGAAATCACAGATTATACGGATGTTTGTATTTTATCCGTGAAATCTGATGTTGCTTCTATTGTCTCTTTTGAAAGGTTAGCTTTAAAATCTTCTTCGTACTGCGAGTGACCTTTACCCTGTTATCAATACATATTCCAATAACCCAAATAGGTTGATTATTCATCACAACTATTGGAATCGCATCGCGTTCTTTTAGCGGAATTTTCTTATCAATAAAGATTTCTTTAAGCTTTTTATGACCTTGCACACCCAAAGGCGAAATTGCATCCCCGTCTTTGCGTAATCTCACTGCAAGGGGCATTACAATGCTTTGCAAGTCGAAGATTTCTTCATGTCTTGTCTTGGTTTTCTTATACGTTTCTAAAGACAGGTCTCGAGCATCTATGACTTCAGAAATCACCCGCCCCAGATTGTGTACAGAGGTTGCTCCCGGAATTTGAAGTGTGATTTCAGACAACCTTTGTCCCTGAATATTACCAGAGAACGGCTCGTAAGATTTGCTTAAAATATCTTTTTTAAAATAGAGCTTGCCGTGTTCGTGCCACAAATAAAGTCTTCCGGGCAACTGGAAATGACGCCCCTTCCCCCTCTTTGTTATCTCGTTAAATATCTTTGTGTAATGTTCATATTTAATCTCTTTTAAGGGAGTCTGCATGACATTTAATATTTCTCGAAATACTAAATGTTGTAATATCTTGGGTTGTTTTGTTAAAAAATGTGCATTGATTGCATAGGAATCTTCTGAGCTTTCTATAGTGGAATCCTTTAAAACCCTCTTTACCTCCAATGATAAATATTCGTTGTTTGCGTTTAGGATTTGACCCAGTTGCACGAGTGTATTTTTGACGTTTGGGTTGTATTGTTCTTCCAATAATGGAAGCAGTTCCAATCGGATTTTATTTCGAAGATACGTTGTTTCATAATTTGTCTCATCGGTTCTATAGGCTGTTTCTTCCCTTTTGAGGTATTCGATAATTTCCTTTCTCCATGTGAAAAGGAGAGGACGGACAATCTTTACGTGGGAGCTTCCAACCAATGGGCGTTTTACAGGTATGCCTTCAAGTCCCAATAGTCCCGCTCCTCTGATTATCCGATGAATTAATGTTTCGGCGTTATCGTCTGCGGTATGACCAAGCGCTACGGCAGCGGCATTATGCCTTTGCGATAATTCTCCAAAAAATTTGTATCTTTCTATACGGGCGGCTTCTTCAATTGAACGCTTAGTTTGATTTGCAATTTCCTGAATATTTACACTCTTTAATAAGAAAGGAAGAGAAAGGTCTTTTGATAAATCATGGACAAATTGCTCATCTTTTTCAGAGGATTCACCACGAAGTTGGTGGTTAAGATGCGCAGCAAATAAGCGCAAATGAAGGTTCTTGGTTAAGTTAATGGAATGCAGTATTTTTAGAAGTGCCACAGAGTCGGGACCTCCAGACACCCCAACAATAACAGAATCATTGGGTTTAATGAGTTCATATTTGTTTATGGTATTAAATACCGCAAAGGAAAGTTTATCTAATCGCATGATTAGAAATATATCTGTTTAGTTTGAGTAAATCAAGTTTAGAAATAGTTTGACTTTAATTTTCGTGTCCGTAAAATAGGCCATGCACAAAAGTTAAGAATATTTGAGTTTCAAGCGTACCTCTCGCAAAAAGTTTGATATATGAATAAAAAATTGCTGCTTTCTTTTTCCGTGACGATTGTTGTTTATGCCTTTTATGCATACAACGTTTTGGACAAGGTGTGTCATGGCGAGCCTAAAAAAAATAAGGTAATATCCATAAACATAGGTGAAATTGAATTGAAAGCAGAATTGGCAACTACTTTTGAGGAGCAGGCTTTAGGTTTGATGTATCGTGATAAACTTGGAAACAATGAAGGTATGTTATTTGTCTTTCCTAAAGAACAGACTCTGTCTTTTTGGATGAAAGATACACGCATACCCCTTTCAATAGCCTTCATTAAGGCTGATGGCAGAATTATACAAATAGAATCAATGAAACCGTATAGTCTGGAAAGCCATGTTTCGAAAGAAAAGGCAAAATACGCCCTGGAGATGAACGATGGCTGGTTTAAGGCGCATAATGCGAAAGAGGGCGATATCGTAAAGATACCGTTAACAACAGGTAAAAATGAATTCGTGGAAACTGAGAAATAAATAATATACATCCTTTAAGGATACGGTAAAACACTTACGACACGGTCAACCAGCATTATTAATGAAAAGGACGACTCTGAAATAGTTCTTGTGCCATCAGGCGATTTTATCATGGGTGAAGAACGAAAAACCGCGCATGTAGATGTATTTTATATTGACAAGTTTCCAATAACCAATTCTCAATATAAAAAGTTTATTGATGCCACATGGACTAAAGAGCCTTTTAATTGGGGTGAAGCACAATTTAATAAACCATTACAACCCGTCGTAGGTATTAGCTGGCATGATGCCGTTGCCTATGCAAAGTGGACGGGCAAAAGGCTTCCAAAAGAAACAGAGTGGGAAAAAGCAGCCAGAGGAACTGATGGCAGAGAGTATCCATGGGGAAATGTACAACCAGACAACACAAAAGCCGTATATAATCTGGATCCAACCACGGGCGCCCCAGCGCCTGTTGGCAACCGTAGCCCTTTTGGTCGTTATGACATGGCTGGAAATGTTTGGGAGTGGTGTGAAGATTGGTATGAAGAAGGAAAATCCCGTGTGGTTAGAGGAGTATCTTGGGTAAACCACCATTACATTCTCAGAAGCGCTTATCGAAGATGCAGTTATCCCGAAGGTAAAGACAACAATGTTGGTTTTCGCTGTGTAAAAGATGTAAAGTAGCTATGAAGTAAACCCTAGTTCTTGCAGGGGGAGTCAATAACTACCTCTTCTTTATGCCTAAGGCATTTAGGGATAGCTGAATGTCGTATTTTCCATCAAATCTAAACTCTTCATCAAAGACCTTTTTAATGTCATAAATATTTTTAAAGTCTTCTATGGTGTCTGTTTCAGTCTTTCCCATAAGACCGTTTTCTACCAAATTGAAAACGATATTTCCAAAATCCTCACCTTGTTTTATACCCCATTGTTCAAATAAAGTTAATGCCATAAAACCGAATTGTTTTATTGCATATTGCCTGACACCCTCCATAAGTTGTTTTCCGGTTACATGGCGCTCCAGATCGGTTGTTTTGTGTTGACTTTTGCCTAGTATATTCGTGGTATAATCAAGAGCTTCAAATACGAATTGATAAGCTTGCGGGAGATAGCGAGGGTCTTTTTTTATAATCTCTTTTATCTTATTCCACGTCTTTGTCATATATTTTATCTCCAAGTGTTAACAATATTTTATATTCTTAAACAACCCCTTCGCCCCCTTTATTAATGGGGGGAACACTCCCATCCACGGATGTAATTAAAGGATACATACATTAAAATTGAAATTCCTTGTATATGTCCTCGCGGGTTCAGGTTTGCAACCTGAACTCACGATTTTGATTTGTTACAAACGTTCCTGATCTTGCAAAATATTTGGGTTCAAGTTACAAACTCGAACCCGCCAAGCAGGTGGATACGCAAAAACTTGTAATTCCCAAACCATTAATTAGGATGCCTTCGGCAATTTTAACGACTGCCCATGAAATACCACGAAAGGTCACAAAACTTTTTTTAATCAAGTCCAGAAATTATACTCTTTTGTATTTTTCGCGTATTTAGCGGGTTTAAGTAGCTTTGAAATTCCTTAGCATAAATTTAACTCACAGTTTCTTTTGAAAAAGATTCTGTATGCTCTATTCTTGGAAATAAAGGCTTGCCCTTTCGCACAGCAGTGCCTTGCTTAAAGCCCTGATGAAATTCCAAAAGAAGTTGTTGATCGTTTTCTATTATGCCAAGCTGTCTTTGAATTTCATCGGCGGTTTTTGGCATAAACGGATAGATAAACACAGAAATATCTTTGATAGCCACAGCCAGCGAACCCATGATTGCCGCAAGCTGAGGTTTTGAGGCGCTTGTTTTAGCCAATGACCACGGCTTCTTATCTTCTATAAATTTATTGGCGTGGTTTATAAATTCCCATATAATCTCAAGCGCTTTGCTAAATTGCAGTTCATCCATTTCATGCACCATTTTATCATGGGTATCCTGTGATGATTTTCTCAATTCATCATTTGCGCCATCCGACATCTCTGGAATAACGCCGTTAAAATATTTTTCTATCATTGTTAGTGTGCGGTACAATAAGTTGCCAAGGTCGTTGCCAAGATCAAAATTTATCCTCTGAATAAGAGCGCTGTATGAAAAATCTCCGTCTAATCCAAAAGGAACTTCCCTGAGTAAAAAATATCTGTAGGCGTCTATGCCATAAGATTGAATAATACTCCTTGGGTCTATTGCATTTCCTAAGGATTTTGATATTTTTTGCCCTTCAATAGTCCACCAGCCATGCGCAAAGATTTTTACAGGTAAATCTATTTTTAAAGACATCAATATGGCAGGCCAGATGACGCCGTGAAACCATAAGATTTCTTTCCCAATAATGTGGACGCTTGCAGGCCAGTATTTTTTAAATTTTTGCAGGTCATCATCATAACCTAACGCAGTAATGTAGTTCAACAAGGCATCAATCCAAACATAGATGGTATGAGTTGCATCCATCGGGACCTGAATGCCCCATTCCACAGCCGAACGGCTTACACTAATGTCTTCTACATGGGATTTTAATCTATGCAATAATTCGTTTCTTCTTGATTCAGGCTGTATAAAATGTGGATGTTTATCATAATATTCAAGGAGTCTTTCCTGATATTTTGATAATCTGAAAAAATAATTTTTCTCCTTCACTTTTTCAACGGCTCGTTTACATTCCGGACATTTCTTTTCTTCAAGTTGTGACTCAATCCAAAAACTTTCACACGGAATGCAATACCAACCTTCGTAATCGCCGAGATAGATATCTCCCTTTTCAAAGATTTGTTGAAAGACTTTTTTAACACGACGGCAGTGTAGTTCATCTGTTGTTCGGATAAAATAATCATTGGAAATGTTGAGATCGTTCCATAAAGTTTTGAATTTATCTACCACAGAATCGGTAAATTCCACCGGGGTTTTATTACACGCCAGAGCCGCCTTCTGAATTTTTTGACCATGTTCATCCGTTCCTGTCAGAAAAAAGACATCAAATCCTTTTGCCCTTTTATACCGGGCTAGCACGTCTGCGGCGATAGTTGTGTATGAGTGCCCTATGTGCGGCACATCATTAACATAATAAATGGGTGTTGTAAGATAAAAGGTGCGATTATTCAAGACCGCAATCCTTTTCTTCGCAAGGGTGATTACAGGTTGTTTCTTTTTGCTGTAGAGGCTCCCTTACTTTATCCAGAATATCGCAGACTGATATATTTACGTTGCCCTGATTCTCCAACTCAATTGTAACCTGCTGTTGTAAAACATCATAATTAATAACTTCTCCCGTTCCCCTTGTCGTTCTGACAATAGTCCCCTTCCTTGGCATTGTATGCTTCAATTCTTCATAGACTTTGTCTTCGTAACGCAAACAACACATGAGTCGGCCGCATCTTCCAGAGATTTTGGACGGGTCTAATGTAGCCTTTTGATTCTTTGCCATTTTCATAGTAACGGGTTCAAGATTTTTAAGGAACGCCCTGCAGCACAGTTCACGTCCGCAGTGTTCATAATCGGCCAGAAGCCTGGCTTCGTCCCGCACGCCGATTTGTTTCATTTCTATACGTGCCTGATATTCCTTTGCAAGATCCTTTACAAGTTCTCTAAAATCAACCCTGCCGCTGGCAAGAAAATAGTAAATGATTTTCTTGGTGCCAAACAAATGTTCAATACTAGCCAATTTCATGAGGAGTTTATGTTCCTTTATCTTTTTCTGGCAGAACTTGAATTCTGTAGGAATCATTTCTTCGGTTATCTTTTTTTGTTTTTCTTTGTCTTCATCTGTAGCTTTACGTAAAATCTCACCTAGATTTTCAACTGGGGCATCGTCAGATATTTCCTGCACATTGGCAACAATTTCACCGAACTCTACACCACGGCCGGAACGGATTACGACTTGATCACCCCTTTTTAACGAGTTAAATGTGGCAAAAAAATCAGATGTGTTTTTTAGAATGCCGTATCGAACAGTTAGAATATGTCGCATGAAGGTATATTTTATATGATGAGATAAACACTACCGGTTTTGTAAAGCTAGAAATACATAACTATAATAGCAATTATATTATACCTTGTCAAGTTTTCGCGCTTTTTGTAAAATTGATATAGAATGCCTATCTATATTAATTTACACTTAATTGCCAATGCCCTGTATTCAGGTTCGGGAAATTATGCGACAGCCTTTACCAGCTATATTTTTTGCCAAACCAACAACATGCTGTATCTTTTTCTACTTTTTCCATCTTATTAGATCGTGGTAATCAAGTGTAATAGCTTAAACGAATTATACTTGCATTATTTATTTAAAATATGATATTATCCTTTACCAGTAAGGCATGGTGTTAAATTTCTTGAAATCAACATTTGCCTGAATTATAGTAGTAATTAATCTTCTGATTCTCTCTATTTTGAGGTGAAGCTGGATTATTTCTGATTTGTATTATGAGGTTGGCGATGAAAAGGTTTGTTGTAGGTTTATATGTGACAATTATTTTAGGGACACTAACATTTCCGAAGATATTTGAAAATTCGCTATACGCACAAGATTCGTCTAACAAGCTAGATATGCTGGAGATTGTTATTTCAAATCTTATAGCCAGAGTCGAATCCTTAGAAAAACGTGTAAACGCATTAGAGAAAAATCTTTCTTCGGGCATGCCAAAAACGTCCAAAAAAGAGGTTCTTAGTAAAGAGCCTGCCAAAGCCCCCTCTTTTACGAATGGGTTTGAGGATATAGGAAAAGGATTTTTTGTTAAGAACGTACGTTTCAGCCCATTTGGCACAAATGTCCTTTTTACAGGCGAGATGGCAAATAGAACGGAAAAGAATTATCGCTTTGCAAAATTTAAGCTGGAGATATATGATAACCGGGATTCACTTATCAAAGAGGAAGAGTTTACGATTCCAGATATTCCGAAAGAAAGCGTGAAATCTTTTGAAGCTATGCTAGTAGGAGTAGAAGCAGGACTTATTAATAGATATGTAATCCAAGCTCTTGAGTAAAGAATGGATGACGTTTAACCATGTTACCTTTGGTGACTACTCAAATTGAAACAATCCCTCCCTTGATGGGAGGGACATTGGGAGGATGGACAATCTTTATCTTTCACCCTCACCTAACCTCCCCCGTCAAGCAGAAGGGATTAATTGTTTGAAATTACTATACGTTTAATTAGGTCGCCTTCGGTGACAACTTTTACCAAAAGCGCGTATGCTGTAACTCAAAGCTTTAGCTTTGATTCGTCAAACCTGAAGGTTTGAGTTACATCTAGCAGGGGGTTCAGGTTTACAACCTGAACCCCTGATTTTGATTTGTTACAAATGTTCCTGATCTTTCAAAATATTTGGGTTCGTTACAAACTTGAACCCGCCAAGAGTGTGTTTTGAAATGCCTAAACGTAAACGTTAAACCATGTCCGCTTTGCACAGCGAGTCGGTAGTAGCTTGTTGATTAAAAACGATTTTAAGTATATAATAAACGCATAATAAATAAGGAGCGGCTCTATTGTACGAAAAATACTGGGGTCTTAACGAACTGCCTTTTGAGAATGTACCCGACCCCCGTTTTATGTATCATTCCGCACAGCACGAAGAAGCGCTTATGAGGTTGTTATATGCCACTAAAGCGCAAAAAGGCGCCGCCATGTTGTCGGGTGAAATAGGATGCGGAAAAACGACTGTAAGTCGTGCCTTTGTGCAAGAACTGTCAAGCGATGAATATGAGGTTGGCCTCATAGTTAATCCTACTCTGGAACCGCT
Organism: Planctomycetota bacterium; assembly: GCA_023261445.1. GTDB lineage: Bacteria > Planctomycetota > Brocadiia > Brocadiales > Brocadiaceae > 2-12-FULL-39-13. The sequence continues at coordinate 4,347 of JAHFOX010000021.1, read as the reverse complement.
GGATTTTCTTAAAGAAATCCTATTTCAACTTGGCATTGAAAAGATGGCTGATACAAAGCCAGAGCTCCTGCACATATTAAATGATGCCTTACTCCAAAATCTGGTAAAAAAGAAGAAAACAATCATTATTGTGGATGATGCGCAAGCCATCGAAGATGATGTAACCTTTGAAGAATTACGACTATTATTGAACTTTCAATTAAATGATCAATTTCTGTTAACCTTGATTCTAATAGGGCAGCCAGAACTGAAAAACAGGGTTGCAAAAATACCTCAATTAGACTCAAGGATTTCCATAAGGTACCATTTAAGACCGTTAGATGCAAAAGAGGTGGCACAGTATATATTATTCAGGCTAAAAGTGGCAGGTATGCAAAAGAACTTTTTTACTAGAGAAGCAATTGATAAAATCCATGAATACACAGGCGGTGTGCCGCGCAGGATAAACAATATCTGCGATTTAAGCTTACTGGTTGGTTTTAGCAAAAAAGTAGAATTGATTGACTCAAAGATGATACAGCAATTAATAGATGATTCAAAATAATCGAGGGAAAAAATGGCAAGACTATCAGATCTAATCAAACAGGGAAAGCTGCCCGAAAAAGATTCCAAGTCTACCAAAGACGATAAGGACCAAATTCGAATCAGGGAACTTGCTGAGTTAAAGAAAAAAAAAGAAGCCTTTGTTGAAGAAAAGAAACCGCTCATTGTCGAAGAAAAAAAAGAGGTCTTTGTCGAAGAAAAAACGACTAAAAAACAAGAAGATGAGGACTTCCCCAGCGAAACAAGTATAGGGCGTGAAGAAAAGAAAGCCGTTACGGCAGTAAATGAATTCGAATTCCCAAGCGAGGGAAAACCAAAGGTTTTAGAAAAACCCGCAAAGCCTGAACCCGAAAGACCACTATTCCCGGGAGAAATAGAAAAATTCCAGACAGAAGAAGGACTTGCCGCCCACGAAGCGGAAGCGAGGGAAAAAGCTGTTATAGACATTCACGACGAGCTTTATGAATTTCGAAGAGGTGTTCTGAGGGCTGCTAAAACAAACCAAAAATTCAGTATTGACAAAGGAATTGAATTAATTACTAAAGTCATTGACACTCCAGATGCAATTGACGATCTTTATCGCAAGGCTATATATAGAAAAGAAATTAAGTATGATTTCACGATTCACGGTATCAACGTAGCGGTTTTTGCCATTAAGATAGGTCAAGGTCTTGGGTACGAGAAAGCTCGGTTAGTTGAATTGGGCGTGGCGGCATTAGTTCATGATGTTGGAATGACTAAAATCCCGGATGAAATAGTAAACAAACATGGCGTGCTGTCCGACGAGGAATACGCGCAGATAAAGAAACATCCTCAGTTTGGGTATGATATTGTATTTAACTCCCTTGGAGAAAAATACAAATGGCTGGCAGTTGTCGTTTTGCAAGAGCAGGAACGAGAAGGAGGGCAGGGTTACCCAAAGAAATTAACGGGAAATCAAATCCATGAATATGCCAAGATAATTGGTATGGTAGACGTCTATGAGGCTTTGAGCCACCCGCGTCCTCAGAGAAAAAGGTTCTTGCCTTACGAAGCTACAAAGGTCATTGTCGGCACGTCAAAGGGCATGTTCAATCCAAAACTTATAAAGGTGTTGATCACTAAATTATCGTGCTTTCCAATCGGCAGTTACGTAGTCCTCAATTCAAAGGCAATAGGAAAAGTCCAGGAAACAAATGAGTCATCGCCCTTAAGACCTGCTATAGAAATACTGTATGACGGTATGGGTAAAAAGCTGTTAGAAAAAAAGATAATCAATCTGCGGGACACTCCTTTACTGTATATTGTAGATTCAATCTTCGAGGAAGATTTACCGAAATAGGAGCATACGGAATGCAAGGACTTTAAAAAAGGTCAGACCTTTTTGTTGAGGAAATAGAGGATGAAATAGTTATCTATGATCCCAAAACGCATTACGTACACCATCTGAACCCAATGGCAAGTATTATATTAGGAACTGTGTGATATTTTAAGTATTTATCCGTAATTAATTCCCCCCCATTTACGAAAAGAGGGGTGAGGGGGAATTTGAAAGCGGGCTTCAATGCCGGATACGCCGTTTGCTTTTTGTGGCAAATAGCTGACTTAACCGAGGCTGTGATATGGAAGATTTTATCAATAAAAGAATCTGTTCAACCCTCCCCCGCCTTCCGCAGGAAGGCTGCATTGATCTGACTTACCGATGCAATAATACCTGTCATCACTGCTGGCTCAGGAAATCTCCCAATGCGCCGGAGGGGCAGAACGAGCTTTCATTCGCCGAGATCCGCCGGATACTGGACGAGGCGCGGGCGCTGGGGACCAGCAAGTGGGGCATCTCCGGCGGCGAGCCGATGCTTCGCCCCGATTTCCCCGAGATATTCGATTACATAACCTCCAAAGCAGTTTCTTACAGCATCAACACCAACGGAACCATGATAACGCCGGATATAGCCCGCCTCCTGAAGAGGAAGGGGAATAAGATGATCGCGCTCTACGGCGCCACCGCGGAGGTTTATGACTCGGTGACCCGTAACCCCGGCGGATTTGAAAAGGCGATGCGCGGTTTTGAATATATGCGCCTGGCAGGGGCCAGCTTTGTAGTGCAGTTAATCCCTATGAATGAAAACTGGGAACAGTGGGACCGTATGGTCGAACTGGCAAAGTCCCTCTCGGCACACTGGCGTGTAGGGGCGTCGTGGCTCTATCTCTCCTCCGGCGTGGCGCCGGTTCGCAACGAAGAGATCGCCCGTCAGCGTCTCTCCCCTCGCCATGTTATCGAGCTGGACAGTCCCGACCTTGCTTATGAAGAACGGATGGCGGAGGGTGATGCCGGTGCGGCAGGCTGCTCCTCCAGACCGGTCCTCCATGCCTGCGGCGCGACAGTGGCAGGGGATGACCGTCTGTTTGCGCAGTGCATAGCCGGCAGGCGAGAGTTTCATATTGACCCATACGGGATGATGTCGTTCTGTTCCTTTATCAAAGACCCAAGTCTTCGGTACGACCTGCGCAGAGGGACATTCAGGGAGGCATGGGAAGAATTCATCCCGTCGCTGGCTGACACGGTGCGGGGAGGAAAGGAGTACCTGGATAATTGCGGCTCATGCGAAAAACGGGCAGATTGCCTCTGGTGCGCAGTTTATGGCTATCTTGAGACAGGCCGCTACTCCGCCCCCGTCCCTTATCTCTGCGAGGTTGCCGATGAGTCCCGCAGATATAAAGATGCGTGGCTGGATAAACACCGCCGATACTTCAATATCGCGGGGATTACCGTAAGGGTGGAAAGCGATCTGGATTTCAACGAAGTCAGGTTTAAGAAAGAATTCGCATCCTTTGCCGTAGATGGTCCTGGCAACGACAATGTGACCCTTCGCCACTACTTTGACCTTCCCGAGATGAAGGGAAAAGACCTGGGCAAGGAACTGTACCGCAAGTCGCCTTGGGCCGTCTCGCGGAAGAACGGGACATGGTACTACCGGGGGATATCTCCCGACGGCACAGATAAGGAACTGCACAAGGTGGCGGTATTCAACGCCGCCCATACCCGTGGGACGATCTACAGCCTGCCGCGGGATGAGTCCATGGTAAAAAAAGACGGGTGGCACGCCCTTTCCCTCTTCCCTACCGACCAGATATGGCTTGCGCCCCTGCTGGCAGACCGGAAAGCCGTCCTGCTCCATTCGGCGGCGGCGGCGCTGAACGGACAGGGACTCCTCTTTGTCGGCCATTCCGATGCAGGGAAGTCTACAACGGTAACGCTCTTGAAAAACGCCGCCGTAGAGGCGAATGGCCATTCGCCCATAAAAATCGAGATCCTCTGCGATGACCGCAACATTGTCAGGCGGTGGGATGACGGTTTCCGCGTCCACGGCACATGGAGCCACGGCGATGTGTCCGACGTCTCCGGCGCTTCAGCCCCTCTTCGGGCGATCCTCTTTCTGGAGCAGAGCCCGCAGAACGATATCCTTCCCCTGACCAACCGGAAGGAGATCTGGAAGCGTTTGCTGGCGACCCTCATCAAGCCGATGGTGACAGCGGAGTGGTGGCAGAAGGAAATGGACGTGCTGGAGCAGATAGTGAACGAAGTGCCGTGTTATACCATGCGGTTCGACAAGAGCGGGGCGATAGTGCCCCAGTTGGAAAAGCTCGCACAGGAAGGATAGGAAGAAAGCGAAGGGGAAGGGAAAATGATTAGTTAACCCGTTGCGGGTTCAAGTTTGCAACTTGAACCCTACGTTTTATATCGTTGATTTAGCCATCAATTGCATACAGCGTTGTTGCCAAATAAACTCATAGGTTCAGGTTACAAACCTGAACCCGCCATGG
>JAHFOX010000020.1 GCA_023261445.1 Planctomycetota bacterium | reverse complement strand
ATTGGATTTAGCGGACGCATTTGCAAACCCAAGCTGGAAGACGAAGAATTTATGACTTGAGAACCGCACGGTATGGTTTAATTAACAATATTTCCCGTATTTATCTTGAAACTGTGAATGGTGTCCCAGAGATTCGTTTGTACTTATTCAGTGATTCTCTTAATACCTCATTTTCCTTTTTCATGGATTACCGATTCCTCTATCTATTTTTATTTAATGAGTGTCTGTCCTGTTTATTAATGGAGCGACTGGTTAGCGCGCACCCTAATGGTTCTTATTTGTGATTTGTTTGAGTGCAGTCTCAAAGTCTATCAACTTGGATGAACGGATTACATTGCCGAGATTAATTGGGATATAAGTTTGAGTCGATGTGCCTTGGCGATCAGGTATCGTCACAGTCTTGATCTCGCCAGTGGCAGTATACTGAGGACCGGCATAAAGAATTCCGAGAAAATAAAATCTGTTGATTCCTAGGACGGTATTTCCAGTTTTGGTCACATAACCGCCAATATTGAGAAGGAAAACTGGGGATCCACTAGAGCCTGGGAAGCAAGCTGCGTCGATCATGAACTCGTCGCGGCCTTCGTACTTATTTGCAGGATGCGTCGCTGTAATACCCTTCCTAAAAATCGGGTAATTGTTGGTTCGATCAGAAATCCCTGTCGGATAACCGACCATCAAAATATCTTCGACTGCTGTGAGTTCCTTTAACTGCTCATTGGTGGGGATTAGAGACTTATCCACTGTTCTATAGAAGGGAGTGAATCCTTTTGATATCGCTTCATTTATCAAGGGACCAATAGGCATTATCGCCAAATCAATACTGGAATCTGGATGTGGAATCCATCTTGATTCAAATGAATCCAAAACGACAGGTATATGCGAAGTCGTATTTGGAGATCCGTCAGCGTTGGCACTTGATAAGATGAATACTCCCTTTTTTGCCCCAGCTACGACGTGTTTATTCGTGACAATGACTGGAATGCTTTGCTTATCATCTTGAAAGAAAGAAAAGAAAAAGCCTGTGCCCGAGAAAATGCCCTCATTCAGTTCTACCTGAATTTGGACTGTGCTGAATGCAAGTTGTTCAGTGAGTGACAAAATTGGAGGTTGTGCAATAGAGGTTCCTAATTGGATCAAAAAGAAGAAAAGAAAGACGTAGAAAGTTTGAGCGATGCGATTTTTGAGCATAACGTGATTCCTATTTAGTGCGCGCCAACCAAGTTATTATACAGACCTGTATATCCTACTGGTGATAATTGGTCACACAGCCTATTCCCTGCCGCTTTTTTTCTTTAACCTTCCTCGCAGCCTTAATTGAAATATTCTATCAATGTTTTCCTATTTATCCTCAAACGGAAAGAAGAAGTCAAGAAGATTTTTTTGTCCTTATAACCCAACTTTTTTTGCCGTTGACTACAGAAACACTAAGTAATGGAATCTAGATTTTCGGGGCTGGTTCACTCTTGCAGATTGGCTGCTCTGTGGCAATTTTTATGATTTTCTTAAGGACAGTTTAACCAGGTGGCTAAACTCTTCTGATTTGAGGACGATAGAGGTCACGGCGAATGCGGCACATGCGGCGGTCATGGGGGCAAATAACCGGAGTCCTTTAAAATAAAGACTCCCGCTTCCATCCGAAACAGGAAACATCCTGAGCGTAAACCAACAAACCAATGCCATCGCTGCAGAGGCAATTACTGTTTTAAACATCGAAACAATAACCTCATTTTCTATCTTGATGCGGAGTCTTTTTTGTAAAATGATGGTTAAAATAATAATCTGTATAATAGCGCTGATGGCGGTGGAAAGGGCTAAGCCGCCTTCCCGCAAAAACCAGATAAAAGTAATGTTCATGATAAAATCAATGCCAACGCATATCGCCCCAATCTTTACAGGGGTGGTTGTATCTTTGACTGAATAAAACGCCCTGATTAATACATGCAGTCCGCAGTAAGCCCATATTCCAATGGCATAAAAAAGAATTACGTTTGACGTCCTATAGGCAGATTCTGCATTAAACTGATTCCTTCTGTAAAGAAGATCAACGATAGGCTCCCGAAGCATGATTAGAGCCAGAGAGGCGGGTATCCCTATAAAGAGAATAAATTTTATTGCTTTGTTGAAGGCAATAGAGAAATTACTCCAGTCCTCCCGTACCGCATGGGTTGAAAAGAGCGGGAATACGGCCGTTGCCATGGCAATACCGAAAACGCCTAAAGGAAACTGTATCAGCCGATCGCTGTAATAAAGCACAGACGCTGCGCCCGCTTTCATCGGATAATTTATAGTCATTCCTGCAAAACTGAAATAGCTTGGACCATTTGGTGGAGCGGCAAATCCAACGGCAATAATGCTGTCAACTAAGACATTGATCTGAACAACGGCTAGTCCAAAAACAATAGGCCCCATGCGCGTTAATATCAATTTTAGACTTGGATGTGAAAATTTTGGACGAGGGTGATAGTATAGCTTCTTTTTCCGTAAAACAGGAACGTGTATTATTACCTGAACAAGACCTGAGAGGAAGGTAGATATTGCAACTGCGTAGATCATCTTTTCCAGTGTTTTTCCAGTGTAAGGTGCCAAAACCGCTCCCAGTATCCAGCATATATTCATAACTACAGGCGCAAAGGCAGGCATGAAAAAATGATTAAGGGTATTAAGAACAGATCCCATAAATGCCACCAAACAGATGAAGAAGACATAAGGAAACATGATGATGAGTAATTTATATACAAGCTGCCACTTTTCCTGCACATGAAATATTTTAGGAATGACAAAAAATGAACCTTCACCAATTAAGACAATGCCTCCTAAAATAATGATGAGTACTGTGGCAATGACGTTGGCAAAGTCCATAGCTTCTTCTCTGCCACGTTTTTCGATATGTTCGGTGAAGACAGGAATGAAGGCTGCGCTGAGGGCTCCTTCACCAAAAAGGCGTCTAAACAGATTTGGAATTTTAAAAGCTACTGTAAATGCGTCCCATACCATGCCCGTTCCAAAAATACTGGCACAAATCATGTCCCTTGCAAGGCCGAGGATGCGGCTTAAAAAGGTGTAGACGCTGATAACCCTTACGGAACGGAATAAATTATGTGATTCAGACATAAATGATTTTAATGATGTTTATATCGTTGGTTATTCCGACGTTTCCACAAATAATAAGCCGTAGGCATAGAAGAAGTAAAAACCAGCAAATCCAAATATCGAAATTCCAAACAAATTCAAAATTCTAATACCCTAGACTTTAACTTATTTTTTCCTTAGGATTTAGAACTTAGTATTTTTAATGTTTGTGCAACTCTATGGTTTTGACAGAGAATTTTTGAATCATGGGCTATATAACAGTATTTGGTGGTATAATACTGCCTTTGGGAATAATAACGATATAATCATGAATCATATAATTGTCTGCGACAAGATGCTCAGTTTTATTCATATTTTCTATGGTCACGTTTTCTCCAATGTGTACGTTCTTATCTATAATTGCCTTTAATATTCGGGAATTGTCGCCTATTCCAACATTTGGTATTTTTTTGAAACTATTCGCCCGAATATTAGATTCTGATTCGTAATAATCTGCACCCATGATAATAGAATCTTTGATAACGGTATTTTCGCCAATAATACTTCTGATACCAATTACAGAATTATGTATTTCTGCATTATTGATAACGCAGCCATCCGAGATAATGGATTGAGTAATCTTGCAAGCGTTAATGACGGATCCGGGTAAAAAAAGCGGGTTGGTATAGATTGGCGCTTTCTCGTTAAATAAATCGAAATTGGGGGTAAGAGAAGCTAAGTTCAGATTGGCTTCGTAAAATGATTTTATAGTTCCAATATCTTCCCAATAGCCGTCAAAGAAATAAGCAAATACACGCCGTTTTTTTATTATTTCAGGGATAATGTCTTTGCCAAAGTCTGATTTATTTGTTTCCTTTAGTACGTCGTTCAACACCTCAAGATTAAATATATAAATACCCATTGATGCAAGAAGCGTGCGACCCTTAGCGCTAATGCCACGCCTGTCAAAAGCAGATGCATTTAAGGAAAGGGAATCAATAACTTTTTCGTCTTTTGGCTTTTCGAAGAAATCAATAATTCTCCCTTGTTCGTCCACCTTTAAAATACCTAAATGGCCAGCATCTTTTCTTTGAACAGGAATTGCCGAAACGGTTACTTCCGCACCGCTCGCTATATGCATTTTGATGACCTCTTGATAGTTCATCCGGTAAAGTTGGTCACCAGAGAGAATCAAGGCAAAATCAATGTTGGGCTGATTAAAAAAACGGAGATTCTGACGAACGGCATCTGCTGTGCCCTGATACCAATTCATGCTTTCCGTGGTTTGGGCGGCCGCCAGGAGTTCGATAAAACCCCTGGAAAAGTTATCGAATTTATACGCCCTTGTTATATGTCTGTGAAGGGATGCTGAGTTGAATTGTGTTAATACGTAAATCTTATTCAGATTAGAGTTCAGACAATTACTGATGGGAATGTCAATAATTCTATATTTGCCAGCAAGTGGAACGGCTGGTTTTGATCTCTCTTTCGTTAAAGGATAGAGTCGTGCCCCACGACCTCCTCCTAGAATTACAGAAATTACATTGTCCATGTTCTATACTAAATTAGATTCCTCGATTTCACTAGAAAGTAAATATACACTTTTCTAAAAATGGGGTAGGTAATAAAAACCTCCGACAGCGGCTAGAGAGGGTAGGTTTGTTAAACTTTTATTTTCTGCCTGACCTTTTTAGGAGATTCAGATGCAATGCCTATTTCTTCGTCTGTAAGGTAACAAGCGGGATCATGTTCCCACATATCGCCGTAATAAGCCTCCGCCCGTGCCCTGAAATTCCCACTACAGATATTAAGCCATTTGCATTTTGCGCAGCGCCCTTTAACATAAGGGTTTTTGTTCTTAAGTTTAGACATTAACTCATTTGAAGTGTCTTCCCATATTTCGCCGAACTTTCTTTTCCTGACGTTTCCGAAAGAGTATTGCCTCCAGAATTGGTCGGCATGTACCTCTCCATCCCAGCTTATACAGGCAAGTCCTTTGCCAGAGCTATTTCCTTCATTCCACTGGAGGAGTTCAAATACCTCTTTTGCCCTCTTTGGATTTTCTTTTAAGAGCCGCAAATACACATACGGACCATCCGCATGATTGTCCACAGTAAGCACCTCTATTTCTCTGCCTTTGTCATGCGCTTCCTTGGTTTTATTAATAATAAGGTCAACAACCTCACGGGTTTCTTTGTGAGAAAGATCTTCCTCTATTAAATTAGAACCTCTGCCTGAATATACAAGGTGATAGAAGCAGACCCTTGGAATATTTTCCTTTTCAATAAGTTGAAAGATTCCCGGAATATCACGATAATTTCTTTTGTTAATCGTAAAACGCAAACCTACTTTAATACCCACTGACATGCAGTTCCTAATACCTTCTAATGCCGCATCAAATGCCCCGGGAATACCCCTGAAACGATCATTTGTGTCTTTAAGTCCATCAAGGCTGATTCCCACATAGGAAAGCCCAAATTTCTTTAATTCATTTGCCTTCTCTTTTGTAATTAAAGTACCATTTGTACTTATTACCGCCCGTAAACCTTTCTTTTTGGCATAGTCAATTAATTCAAGAAGATCAGGTCTCATGAGCGGCTCCCCACCAGAAAAAAGAATCACAGGCGCACCATAGTCCGCTAGGTCATCCAGCATGGCTTTTGCCTCTTTTGTTGTCAGTTCATTTGGATATTCTATATCTTTTGATTGAGAGTAACAATGAATGCATTTTAAGTTGCAACGCTGTCCTACATTCCATACGACAACAGGTTTCTTATCCTGAGAGAATTGCAATAGATGTGATGGCAGTTTTTTGGACTCTCTACCATAACGTAAAGCGTCAGATGGTTCTACAGTGCCGCAATATAACTTTGATATACCTATCATGTACTACGTCTCCTGTTAAGAGTATTTATGCTAAACAGTGTGTAGCTTGATGACTACACAATACTTTTGCGAAATTATTAGTAAATAATTACTATAAAATTGTAACTTAAATTTATTGTCAAGTAAAAGGGATTTTGTACCCTTAAAAACCTAATCTGAATGAATACAAACTTATGTTGCAGAGGAAATACACTTTCAACACATACGGACTTATTGTCCTACTGCGTAGAGTTTCCAATCTACACAACCAACATATAGTATGTTTTTCGAACCAATTGCTGGCGAAGAAAGTAGCGGGTTGCCAAACGTAGCGTTCCATTTGAGAGTGCCATCATTATTAATAGCATATAATTTACCATCCCATGAACCTATGTAAATAATACCACTTGTATCAATAGTTGGAGATGCCGTAATTGAATTTTCGGCTTTAAATTTCCATTTCAGGGCACCATCTTTCTTTATGGAATACAAGTAACCCTCTTGTGTTCCCACGTAAACTGCCTCATCTGCATCAATTGCCGGGGAAGAGTATGTCTGGCTACCCAAATTAAATCCCCACTTCAGTGTCCCGTCTGAATTAACGGCATATAGTTTCCCATTTTTATCTGCAACATATATAACACCATTACCAACCGCCGGTGTAGTATCTATTTTGTCTTCGGTCTCAAATTTCCATTTTAAGCTCCCGTCTGTATTCAATGCATAGAGGTGCCTGTCCCGAGAACCAATATAAAGGGTATTATCTATTCCTATGGCAGGAGAAGAAGTAAAAATCTCCGCCTCTGTTTGATAATTCCATAAGAGTTTTCCATTAGCACCAAGAGCATAGAGTCTCCCATCATAAGAACCAAAGTACACAATACCTTTATTGTCTATAGCAGGAGACGTATGAATAGCCCCTTTAGACTGAAACTTCCATTTTAGCTTCCCGTCAGGACCAATAGCATAAAGCCGTCCATCCACAGACCCAAAATAAACAATACCTTCTACACTAATTGCTGGAGACCCAAATATTTCGTCACTAACTTTACATGCCCACAATACTTTTCCATTTGGAGTTACAGATATTAAATTACCATCCGTGCTTCCTACATAAACAACTCCATCTGCATCTACGACAGGAGATGCCCATATTTCACCAGAGCTGCAAACACTCCACTTCAAATCATTATTTGAAGGCCCGGCAAATGGCACTCTGCCAGTCCTCTGCAAATTATATCTATACATAGGGAAATTATTATTTGTATCCTGAGCATAAATGTCAGAAATTGTTAATATACTATATGTCACGAGCGCTATTATCCCCAAATAAGAAAACGAAACTTTAGCACCCAGATAAATATTTTTAAACATTATCACACTACTCCTTACAAAGTATTAAAGGTCTGGAATTTCTAATTCTTGTCCAATTGACAAATCTTTCTGGTTTTTAAGTATCTTTTTATTAGCGTCATATATTTTATTCCATTTTGTACTGTCATTATAATATTTCAGAGACAGCTTATATAGTGTATCACCTTGTTGAACTATGTGTTTTTTAGCTGTTGGCTTTGGTTCTTCTATTTGAATTATTTGAGAAAGTTGCGGAGTAACTATCTCGGTTTTTGGTGATACTGTTTTATCTTCCGGTATAATGAGTTCTGTGCCAATTTTCAAACTATTACGGTCCAGAATTTTATCTTTATTTGCATCAAAAATAAGCAGCCACTTGGATACATCTCCATAATATTTTTTTGCTATTTTATAAAGGTCGTCTCTATATTGCACCTTGTGTTTTTGTTGAGTTGCGACAACCTTATTTACATTGGGAGGAGAAATGTCCTTCCAGTCTTCTTGGTTTGAAGATGAAGTTTCCTCAGGTTTTGTTTCGGTAATTGCCGCTACTCCGTCTTTTGCTGGCTTCCATACACCTTCTATTATTTTATCCTCTTTTTCAGATGGCTGTCCCTCCGTTTTTGCGGTATTTGCAATGGTTGATTCTTTTTGTCCTGTATTTACAGAGACCGTTGTTTCTTTAAAAGACTCCTGATGGGCATCCAGAGACTCCTGTGGCAGTTCGTTTACATTTAGCGCACCCACCTGTGTGTCTTCTTCTATTTCGGGAATAGGAATAACAGGTTCTTTAACAGCAGTTCTTGTGCTCAGAAATACACCAATAATTGCAAGAATAATCACTCCTAAAATTACAACAACCTGTACATCTCTCTTCATTGTTTTTTATTCCTTTCAAAGGTTCTTATAGGAATGAAAACTTATAACGAACATTTTTTTCACGTTAGTGTTATTTAAATTATACAATTAATTTTGCATGCTCTCTTGTGCGATGTAACGGTATTACACTTATACGTTTTTGGATACTACCTCCTTTCCTTGAATTGGATAATTTTGTTGTGGTATTTGCCGACTTACCTGTGGGAGTCCGCGCCACCTTAGCAGCATAGGGCATGCGATAAATATTGTTGAATATGTACCAACAATAATTCCCACTAACATAACAAACGCAAACCCATGAATTTCAGGGCCTCCAAGGAAAAACAAAGCGCACAACACACCAATAGTAGTAATACCTGTTAATAATGTACGGCTCAAAGTTTGGTTGATGCTGTCGTTAACCAGTTGCGGTGTTAGTATCTTGCCGTGTCCGCCCATATTTTCCCTAATCCTGTCAAATATAACAATTGTATCATTCAGGGAATAACCAACTACTGTAAGAAATGCCGCTACCATGGCGCTATCTATCTTCATGTTTCCAAACAAGTAATCCGCCACTGCCACAGCACCTAAAGTAATCAGGATATCATGAATTACTGCGATAATTGCCGAACTACCAAATTTGAAATTACCAAAACGAAACCACACATAAAATATCGTTGCAATACAAGAGAAAATTACCCCGAGTATAGCCCTATTCTTCATCTCATCTGCAACTGTAGAGCCTATACTCACAATTCTTTTTAGCGGACTGGGTATTTCAAACGCATTTTTAATTGTACTTTTTACTGCTTCTACATTTTCGTGCGGGTTAAAAGCAATCCTAACAGCTTGATATTCCATTCCTGCTTGTAAGTCTTGTTCCATTATATTTGGGTAACCTGCAGAGGTTAATACCTCTTCAATTGCCTCTTTTTTCAAGGGTTTTGATAATGCCATGCGAAATTGCACCAAATCTGCCTCTTTTTGTGACATTTCCGTTGTTGTGCCAGGCTGCGGGACAGAACCAACTTTAAGCGATTCAAATCTGACATCAATTTTTTCTTTATACAGGTTATCTTTAAATTTATTTACAACATCTTCCTTAATTTTCTCCTGTATTTTCCCAGCAGTTAAAGGCTGCATATGAACTGCAAATGTCTGTGAGGGAGCATTTAAGGAATGGGCACTTGTTATGGCATTTCGGGCAAGTTTAATTCCGTTAATCATAGCTACAAAAGTTTCCTTGCTAATCCCCTCCTTTAAAGCCACATGGATAGCCTCATTCCCAACATTGTAAACACTCGGTATAGAAACCGTTTCCTTTACTGTTTGCTTTATATCCTGCAAACTTGTTCTTGGTCCTTCGATTCTTAGTTTACTTGAGCGTGTTTTTTCAACATCCTGCGATTGTTTTGTTACCGTGACATTACCAAAACCCAGCTTGTTCAATTCGAGATTCAAAATGGCCGGCTCTATAGATTCGCTGACTTCTACATCTATAAAAGGCTGAGATGTTTTCAAACTTACATCCTGCGTTTGTAAGGTTTCGGTAACATCGCCCAGTTTCATCCTGATATCATTATATACAAGATTATTCTTAAAACAATCTACAACCGCTCCTATCAATTGAAGGCGTTTTTTAACATCTTCCAGTCCTACAACATTCACTAAATATTCTTTGGCAGGCTGATTGAGCGGCAATAAAGAAACCACGTCTTCCTCGCTATATCCTGCGTCTTTCAGACTTTTTTGAATAGTTATCTCATCTGCCGGATTTTGTAGCCTGAGGTTAAAAACGTTAGGCTCAACAAAATCCATTCCTGCAAACAAACCCGTTTTATCAAGAACCCCTTTTATATCCTCTGTTAATTTTTGTTTTACCTTTTCTTCGTTAAGTTCTTTTATTCGGATACCAAATTCATCTGCAGTTGATGCAAACTGAGTTAGATTTTCCTCAGACCAGATACTCTGTACTTCGGCTTCTTCATAACCTGTTTCGGCTAATGCAGTCCTTATAAATCCTGGCTGGGTTTGATCTTTCAAATGTAAATGCACCAGAGTTCCGCCTGTAAAATCAATATCGTATTTTTTATTTCCGCGAATGACGAAAGTTGTTATTCCCCCAATGATACATGCACCAGAAATCGCCACCAGAATAAAACGATAACTAATAAATTTGACATTAGGAACGCCGATTAATCTGAACATGGAAAAATTCTTGATCCAACTCAAATCCATGAAAAGCTCATACATAACCCTTGTCACAAAAATAGCTGTAAAAAGGTTAATAGTTAAACCAAGAATTAATGTCCATGCAAATCCTTTTACAGGCCCTGTACCCACCGCTGCAAGTATTACACCTGTAATCAGGGTTGTAATATTGGAATCAAAAATAGCTGAAAACGCCTTTTCGTAGCCTGCCTTAATGGCCGCACGTATAGGTTTTCCTTTCGCTTTTTCTTCACGAATTCTTTCGAAAATAAGCACGTTAGCATCTATTCCCATACCAATCATAAGCACCAGACCTGCTATGCCAGGAAGTGTCATAGTGGCATTGAGAAGAGCCATTGCTCCAACTACCAAAAAGATGTTTAATGCGTTGGCGCAGTTAGCTACCCACCCCACACCCATATAATAGATACCAATGAAGAGTATAGCGAAGATACCTCCAATAGCACCAGCCAGTAATCCTTTATTAATCGAATCTCTCCCTAGGCTCGGCCCTACCATGGTTTCCATTTCAAGCTCAAGATCTGCTGGAAGACTTCCTGCCCGCATTATAGCTATCAATTCATTAACTTCGTCCTGTTTAAAGCTTCCTTCGATAATACCTGTTCCTGGAATACGGTCGCGTATGACAGGTGCAGAATAGAGGGTATCATCTAAGATAATTGCTAAAGGCTTACCAATGTTGCGTTCTGTAATTTGCCCGAATTTAGACTTACCAATAGCGTCGAATTCAAAACCAACGACAGGCTCAATTCCTTTACGATCCGCATATATTCTGGATAGATGTTCTCCTGAAATTTCTGTTTTGTTTCGAACGAGGTACCATTTATTAGCCTCTCCCTCTTCGCCTTTTTTCTTTCGTATCCAGTGTTTATAAAAGCCGGGTACTTCTTTCCCCTCAATTGCCTCTTTATATTCAGGACTGTCACCGCTGGCTGCCAGCCTGAACTCAAGCTTACCAAGCCGTGTGATTCGAGTCTTTAGTCCTTCTATTTCCGTTCTTGTTGCGCCTGGAACCTGAATAAGTATTCGATGACTGCCATGTTCCTGAATCCTGTATTCTATAACCCCCTGTGGATCTATCCTCTTTTTTAACACCTCGATAATTTCTTTTGTAATACCTGGATGATCTTCCCTTTCGTCCACTCTTACCTTATAAAGCAATTCCGAACCGCCTTTAAGGTCTAATCCAAGTTTGATTTTACCTTTTGAAGTATACTCAACAGTCTTATTACATATTTTCCTGCCGTCTTTAGCTGTTTCTGTACTTACAACCGTCTCACGTATAACAGGATTCGTCACAAAAAATTGTGTCCAAGATTTTTCTAATGTGGTGCGATCCACAACTTTACCATCAACTTCTCTGACACTTTCTCTCTTTAATACTTTTTCCGACGGTGGATACAGTACCATTATACCGATTGCAATAGCCACCACGACGAGAGGTATCTTCCACCTTAAGTTTTTAGTCATTTGTTTCTCCTCAACAGACTCCCCTTCCGCTGTTTTTAATAACTAGCATATTTATAAATAAATGTTATTTCGTCTCTTTATTTTCCTTTGCGATCCCTTTCGTCTCTTTTACTTTTACTTCTACTTCCTCTGTGTCGTCGTGAGAAACTTCTAATACTGTAGCAATTGCACTCCTATCAACCTTAACCTTAATATCTTTGGCATCATCAATACGTAAGATGACTTCGGTTTCTCTAATTGATGTAATAGTTCCGTGAATTCCACCGGCAGTTACAACCCGATCGTTTTTTTTGATTCTTGATAACAGCGCCTTACGGTCTTTTTCTTTTCTTTTCTGTGGTCTTAGTATCAAGAAATACATTACAACAAACATTAATATAAACGGAAGCAACATAGATAGCATACCACCCGAAGACTGTTTTCCTGCCGCTTGTAATAAAAAAAACATATAATTCCTCCTAACTGTGTTTAAAAAATTTGCTAGATATAGTTTGTGAAATCAATTCCCAGTTATTTCAGACTGTCTCAATAAAAAATCTGTTTTAAATTCTTTGAATTCACCTCTCGTAATGGCTTCTCTTATTTGCCGCATTAGATCTTGAAAATAAAATATATTGTGCAATGAAATCAAAGTTAACCCTAAAATTTCATTTGCCAGAAAGAGATGCCGTAAATATGCCCTTGTAAAGTTCCGGCATGTATAACAACTGCAAGTCTCGTCAAGCGGCTTTGCATCTTCTTTATACTGACTGTTCAGTATCTTTACTTTACCTGTACATGTGAATGCGCATCCATTTCTTCCGTTGCGCGTGGGAACTACACAATCAAACATATCAATTCCGCGCTCCACGGCGTTTATGATATCAACTGGAAACCCAACACCCATTAAATATCTTGGTTTATCGTTGGGTAAATAAGCAACCGTATAATCAAGCACTTCGTTCATCAGAAAACCCCCTTCGCCTACACTCAATCCTCCAATCGAGTAGCCTTCAAAGTTCATTTCCACAATGTTTTTTGCACATTCTATACGAAGTTCCTCAAACACACTTCCCTGAACAATACCAAAAAGCGGTTGCCCTTTATTATCATGCGCATTCAAACAACGTTCCGCCCAATTGAGCGTTCTTTTTACCGCTACACTTGCCCTATCACGTTCGCATGGATATGGTACGCATTCATCAAATGCCATAATGATATCTGCACCAATATCATTCTGAATCTGCGTTACCTTTTCAGGTGTAAGAAATAGCCTTGTTCCATCAATAGGCGATTGGAATTCTACACCATCATCTGAAACCTTTGTCAGTCCTGTAAGCGAAAAGACCTGGTATCCACCGCTATCTGTGATAATTGCACCATCCCACCCTATAAATTTATGAAGACCACCCAATTGCTTAATAATTTTCTCCCCCGGTCTCAGGCAGAGATGATACGCATTACATAAGATAATTTTTGTACTGGTCTCCTTTATATGCAATGGTGTTAGCGTCTTGACCGTTCCCTGTGTACCAACCGGCATAAAAACTGGCGTGGGAATATTATGATTAGCCAATTGCAGTTCGCCACACCTGGCCTTTGTTTGACTATCAACCGCTAGAATTTTAAAAAACAATAACACCTCCGTAATAGAGGTATTAATATACCCGAACTAATTCTATCTTTGGATAATAATATTCTAAAATATCTAACCATTTAAAGCCCTTTTCAGCCATTGCCTGAGCGCCGTACTGGCAGAGACCTACGCCATGCCCCCATCCCTTTCCCGAAAAGGCAATGCTTTTTCCGTTATTTTTAGAAGTAAAAGCAGTGCTCAATAAGTAATTTGGACCCACCAACAGCCGGAAATCATTTGCATTCATTTCTTTACTTCCGCCTGCCGAAATTATTTCAACCTTAGCACCGTGCTTGCCAGTCCCTGGATTAATGGTCTTTACTGTGTTTATATTTGAAACATAAATATTCGCTTCGCGCAATCTTTTTTCAATATCAGATTTACTAATATTGGTACTCCATCTTGAATATTTCGAGTTATTGCAGTAGTTACATGCTACTCCACTTAAAGGTGGTATGCTATCTTTCTCAAATACATGTCCGGCGTCTTCCGTATGGCCCCCGCATGTGCTATGAAAATATGCAGGGAAAATATTCCAATTATATACCATAACTACACCCTTAGTTTCCTGCACAATTTTGTTAAGTCTTGCGGTTTCTCCTGCAATGCCGCGGTATGCAAGTTCCAACGTATCCAGATGGTAAACTTCATCACGCCTTGCCTTCTTCTTATACAGAGCATAAGTTCTAGCAGTTACCGCTTGGGCACGTAAGGCATCCTCGTTCCATGATGGTATCATTTCACTGCCAAGTACACCTGCGACAAAACTCTCAAGGTCTATTTCATTAATTACTAAGAATTTGTTATTGAATTGCTGCAATATTCTAATTTCACCGCGATACCGTATATTATTTAACTCAATTTCTCCGTCTCGCAGGCTTGTAATCCGCAATTCACTATTATCATAATGTTTAGTTCCAATATTGATGCCGTTATTAGTTACAGATATTACAGACTTCTGCAAATCCTGTCCCTGGTCTATAATATTGGTTAAACTACCCGTAATTTGATAGCTGCCATTTATAGCCAAATGGACTTCTCTGGCGTCGTTTGTTAGAAGCACACGTATAATCGGCGCTTTATCAAGAAGAGGACCGTAATCATGAATCCCATCTTGAACTACAGTAGTACCCCTCTGACACGAAAGAGGCGTTCCTACAGACATAGTTGGTAATAACGTAGCAACCATTAAGACTAGCACCTTACCCATATCGTCTAATATTTATAATTATTAAAAACAATTTACTTATATTCTTCTGTAGCATTTAAATAAATTTAAAACCTTACCAAAATTATCCTGACATTAAAACAAAAGAACCAAATTACATTTTACTCATCCAAAGCAATCGCATCTTTGCAATATAGTCTCCGTATTTAAAATTTCATGAGGATTTTTTCTGTCTTTGTCGTACACATTATTGCCTTTGTATAATTCCCTGGTGGTATCTTTGTACCTCTCATATTCACTAAAAACACAACCACAATAACCCTGTCTGTAAATCATTTTTTTTCTTGCCATATCACGACTACATTCGGATAAATAACGATAATCACGATAGACAAAATCAATCCCATATTCTCTGGATATATTTTCTGAAAGCATTTTTAATTGTTCGTGATTCTGGTAAATACTAAATAACATCGTGGATGTAAAGGCATCAAATCCTTTCTCTTTAGCATAAGAGGCTGTAAATTTTAGCCGCATTGCATAACAATCACCACAGCGATCTTTGCCTTCATAATCAACTGTTTTTAAATATTCCCTTAAGCCGTAATCCTCATTGTAAAGCACCGAAATTGGATCACCCTCCTGAAATACGCGCAATGCCTTCACCCTTTTCCTAAATTCAAGGAATGGATGTATATTTGGATTGTAAAAGAGCCCGGTTACTTTAAAACCCTCTTTTCTAAGTTCATTTAAAGGCGCACATAAACAACATGCACAACAAATATGTAACAACAGATTCATAAATAACGACCCCTTTAAAACAATCTTTTTTGGAGTCCTGTATCTGTATTGTATCCCAGATGTTCGTATGCCCGTTTTGTAGCAACTCTTCCACGAGCAGTTTTGTCAAGATAACCCATTTGAATCAAAAATGGTTCGTACACCTCCTCAATGGTATCTTCTTCTTCGCTTACTGAAACAGCTATAGTCTTCAAACCAACAGGACCTCCACTATATCGAATGACAGTTTCCAGAATCTTGCGGTCCATGTCTCCCAAACCGTTTTCATCCACACCCAGCATTTCTAAACCTATTCTGGCTACATCCTCGTTGATAATGTCGTTACCGCGCACCTGAGCAACGTCTCGGATACGCCTCAAAAATCTATTAGCTATTCTCGGAGTACCCCGGGATCGTTTTGCTATAGTTTCGGATCCTTTCTCGTCTATTTGAATAGAAAGAATACGGGCGGAATTAATCACAATTTTGTAAATATCCGCCCACGGATAATATTCTAGTTTTTCCAACACGCCAAAGCGTGAACGAAGGGGAGATGTAAGCAACCCTTCGCGGGTGGTAGAGCCAATGAGCGTAAACCTTGGTAAATTTATTTTAACCGACCTGGCCTTAGGCCCCTGATCAATAATAATATCAATAGAAAAATCTTCCATTGCTGAATATAAATACTCTTCAACCGTTGTATTCAGCCTATGAATTTCATCAATAAAAAGGATGTCCCCGTGCTGTAAGTTCGTCAAAATACCTGCAAGGTCCATAGGTTTATCCAAAATAGGTCCTGAGGTTGTTACAATCGCCGTATCAACTTCATTGGCGATAATTTGTGACAACGTTGTTTTCCCCAAACCAGGAGGACCTGAAAACAAGATATGATCCAGAGGTTCTTTCCTCTTCTTAGCCGCTTCAATATAAATGAGCAGATTTTCCTTTACACGGCTCTGTCCGATAAAGTCCCTGAACCGTTTTGGTCTAAGTGTAAGGTCTAGATTTTTATCCTCAGCTATTGTTGTGGAAGATAAAATATCTTCTTTTAACATAATAAATCCTACAAAATAGTTTATAGACAGTCCCGTATGGGAATCAGACCTTATATTTTAGGGCTTCCCTTACAAGTACTTCAATATTATTAATCGTTTGCAAATTTTTTGCTGCTTCGCTTACGGCTTTTTCAGCTAACGATCTCCCATAACCCAGAGAAATCAAAGCCATAACGGCATCAGATACAATTGCCCTTTGCTTAACGTCCATACTTGTAGATATAGTTGTTGTAATTTCTTTGATAATCCCTTTCAATTCCAAAATAATTCGCTCTGCAGTTTTTTTCCCTATCCCCTTAACTTTTTCAAGAGCTTTTGCGTCTTCATTTATGATAGCATGTTTTATATCGGTTACGGTACTGCCAGATAATATTGTGATTGCCATATTAGGTCCTATGCCATTAACCGACAACAACAATTGAAACATATCCCTCTCTTCAATTGTAGCGAACCCAAACATTTTTACCTGGTCTTCCCTTATAAATAACTGGGTAAGAACCGTGAATTCTCCTTGATTAGGGATTTTCTCGAAGGTAGATAGTGGAATGTGCAATAGATAACCGATGCCCGCTACTTCCAAGATTAGCCGGGTTGGGGATTTGCTAAACACCCGTCCTCGGATGTAATCTATCATGAATGCGCCATCCTCAGAATATCGTAATTATGTCATCCGAAAATTTCTTTTAAATACCTTGCTCTGTGGTGTTATTATCCAAATCTGCCTCACAATCGTTATTTGCTTGTAGACTCAAGTCAAACTTAGAAAGTTTCTCTTTTATTTCATCTATATAATTCTGTTTAATGTCTTCCTGTTTTAACTCTTCTTCAGTTTTATTTGTAAGTTCTTCAGCGGTCTTAATACCAATCTTACTAAGGGCATTTTTACATCTGGTAGAAAGCCAAAGGTCTGAAATTGTTTTAATTGCATCTGACTTTTTTTCTGTGGGTATTCTACCAAACAACTCGGATTCATTATCGCTTTCCAGCGCCTGACCTAAGCGCAAATTTTTTTGTGATAAAATAGCTTTGATTTCATTAAGTGAGGTTTCTCCAAAATTTTTAAAAGATAGCAAATCAGCCTCTGTAATCTTAGTAAGGTCTCGCAAGGTGCGGATATTCATCTTTTCTAAGCAATTTTTACTTCTTACGGAAAGCTCAAAATCAGAAATAGGGATACTCAACATTTCACATTCTTTTCCTTGTTTCTTCGAAATTTCCTCATCATAATACATAGCAAGTGAGGACTTTGCATCCTTTAAAAATAACGATGCACGTTCATGGGTTGGCTCAGCATCTAAAACTGCCTCAAAACAATATGCCGCGTCATCATACTTGCCCCCATTTTCATACAATAACCCTAAGTTGATAAATGCATTTTTATAAGCAGGAGACATATTTGTGCATTTTTCATAATATTCAATAGCCTTTTCATCTTCGCCATCCATATCGTAATTGAATGCCATACGGAAAAGGGTCTTTGCATGGTTTGGATCAATTTGAAGAGCTTGCTCATAATTACAAAATGCTTCCTGATGTTCCCCCAAGTCATCAAGGCAATGCCCCCATTGATAATACAATTCAGCGTCATTTCTATGAGATTGTGAAAATTTTTTAATGATTTGTAATGAACCTTCGATATCCCCGGACATTCTTTTTGTCTCGGCAATGTCCATACTAATATCAAACTCTTCGGCATCCGTTTTCTTGGCGCGGGCAAAAAGCTCTAAGGCATTGTTATAATCACCCATTTCCTGATAACATTTCCCCAAGTAATAAGCCGCAACCTTTCTCGATTTTACCTCTTTCAGCAATTCAGAAGCCTCTTTTACCCTTCCAAGAATCCATTCGCATATACCCAACAAAAGAACTAAATCTTTTGATTTGGCACCGTCGTGCTCCTTTTTTATATTAACCTTTAATTCTTCAATCTTTTTATCTAGTTTCTCTCTGTGCTCTTTAAGACTATATACCTCTTTCTTTATATCTGCAACAGTTTCCCTTGTTATCGTTTCAGCATCTAGTAATTTATCAAGAGATATATCATCAACAACCGTAGTGCTCATTTTTTACCTCCAACAATTCAAAAAACCTACCTTTACCAAAAATCATTGCTCTTGGTAACTTTAAATGTTGGAGTTTAACAAACATACATTGGAAATTCAACTAAATTTTACTATACTGAAGTTCCTTTACAATATCATTTAAACATTATAATTTATTCAGCTTTTATAAATAATAATTGATTGGATAATATACTTTTTTATAATTGTGTTGAATATTTTAATTAAATTTGATTCCATCTGTATGTATTCTCAATAATTAAGACAAGAAAGTTTATGATAGCTATATTCTTTGCACTAAGACAGGAACTGACTTCCCTAAAACCTCAAGTAAATATCTTAAAAAAGATCCGTCGTGCCCATGCCATATTCTATCAATCTGAATTTTGCGGTTTCCCAATAACCCTTGTGCAGACGGGCATAGGTAAAAATGTGTCAGAGGCTATTCAGTACCTATCGAAATGTTTTAGGATACAGTTAATGATTTCTTCTGGTTTTGCCGGTAGTGTAAATCCAGAAGTCGGCGTAGGAGACTTAATTATAGGAAAACATGTACTGCGCTCATCGCAGGAAACATTTGAAGGGGAAATTCAGATTAACTCAAGAATTTCCTGTGATGCATCAATTATAGACCTTGCTGTTAGGCTAAGCCATACGGATATATTTAAAACACATTGCGGGGATGTCTTATCTGTCAACAAAATAGTGCGCCAGTCATCAACAAAAAAAAATATTGGAAACCAAACTTCTGCAATAGCTATTGATATGGAATCATACGCAATAGCTGAACGAGCCAGCGCATTAGGAATCCCATTTATCGTTATACGTACCATTTCTGATGGGATAGAAGAAGATATGGAGATAAACGAAAACATAGTAACAGAGGGTGGAAATGTCAATATATCAGCTACTGCACGGCATTTATTGAACAAGCCTCACCATATCCTTTATTTCAATCGTATGCGTAAGCAGACAAAATTAGCCACGAATACTTTGTCGGCATTCTTCCCAAATTTTATTACACAAATATACAATTCTTTGCTAACATAGAGCTACTTCTGTTCTATTTAATGTATCACAAAAATTACTCATAGGTGAACAATGACAAACAAAAAAATTGGAATTGTAATGGGTAGCAATTCTGACTTAGTGACGATGAAGGAGGCTATAAACACATTGAGGAAATTTGGCTTGAATTTCGATGTTAATATCATATCCGCCCACCGTTCACCGGAAAAAGTCCAATCATACGCAAAAGGGGCCGAAAAGAAATATGAAGCAATTATTGCTGGTGCGGGAGGGGCTGCACATCTGGCTGGGGTTATTGCAAGCCTAACTCCTATCCCTGTTATTGGCGTCCCAATGTTAACCGCAGGACTTGGTGGATTAGATTCACTTCTTTCTATGGTACAAATGCCCTCAGGTGTTCCCGTACCAACTATGGGTATCGGAAAGTCTGGGGCTATCAACGCGGCCATACTAGCCGTTCAGATAGTAAGCGTATCAAACCCAAAATTAAGACAAAAAGTTATTGCATATAAAAAGAAACTTGCAGATGAAGTAACAAAAAAGGATACCAAAACAAAAAAAGAACTTGAATTATTGTAGTAGCCGCAAATTAATACGGAGAAAGAGAAAAGACTTTTGAACCACAGATTATAAATAATTATAACTCTCTTTTCATTCGTGTTCGTTTGTGCAATTTCGCGGCTAGATAATTACATAGAGGAGACAAAATGCCTTTACCAACTATCGAATGGGAAGGGAATATTAACGGTCGCATTCGACTAATTGACCAAACCCTATTACCAACAGAGTTAAAATATGTCTATTGTGATGATATCAAAAGCATCTGGCATGCAATAAAGACCCTTATGGTGAGAGGGGCACCTGCAATCGGTATTGCTGGCGCTATGGGGGTCGTCTTGGGTATTAAAAACACAACTGCGAAAGATGCAAGTACGTTTTTAAAAGAACTCAAGCAGGTAACAACTTATCTGGGTTCGTCTCGTCCCACAGCAGTTAACCTCTTCTGGGGACTTGCACGCATGGAGCGCATTGCACAGGAAAATAATGGAAAAACAGTTCAGGAAATAAAAGAAACTCTCCTGCAAGAAGCAATTAAAATACAAAATGAAGACAAATCCATTTGCAGAAAAATTGGAGAAAACGGCGTTGAATTTATCAAAGACGGTATCGGAGTTTTAACTCATTGTAATGCAGGCGGGCTGGCGACTGCGGATTATGGAACTGCGCTGGCGGTTATGTTTAAAGCAAAAGAACTCGGAAGGCGATTTAAGGTTTTTGCAGATGAAACTCGCCCGCTTTTACAAGGCGCACGATTAACTGCATGGGAACTAATGCAGGCAGGAATTGATGTTACCCTGATATGCGACAATATGGCAGGACATGTAATGAAACAGGGAAAGATACAATGTGTAATTGTCGGCGCTGATCGAATTGCTGCCAATGGTGACACTGCTAACAAAATTGGTACTTATGGTGTCTCTATTTTAGCAAAGGAACATAGTATCCCATTCTATATTGCCGCTCCTGTTTCTACATTTGATTTAAGCATAAAATCCGGAAATGATATTCCCATCGAAGAGCGTTCGTCAGAAGAGGTTACTTGTGGATTCGGCAAAAGGACCGCGCCTGAGAAAGTTAAGGTCTTTAACCCGGCATTTGACGTAACCCCTGCAAAAAACATCACAGCAATAATTACTGAAAAAGGGGTTATCAAGAACCCTTCTTTTGAAAATATTAAAAATCTCTTGGGAAGTCATACATAGTGAATTAGAGGAGAATTTATATGCATTTCAATAGGCAAAACATACAAATACTAATAGTAAGCAGTGTTATTTCGTCATCCATTCTTAGCTGTGGCAGTGACCGCATTAATATAGAATTTAAGACTTCGCGGGAAATCTATATTGATGATTCAAAAACAGACCCCGACAAGTTAAACAAAGAACTTGAATACGATATAAGAGAAGCTGAAAAAAACCGCCGACAAAAAGAGCACGAGGCAGAAGCTGCGTCAAAGGCCAAAGCAGAAACAGAAAAAAAGTCCAAGTCTGAACAAAAGACACAGGAACAAACAGCAAAAGAAGAAACAACGCAATCAAAGACATCAGAAGAGCCAGTACCTCAACAATAATTTATGGTACAGATTAACTGACCGTATGCTGTACTCTAAATTTTAAAAAAACAAAATGATGCTATATTTTATAAAAACTGCGTGTTTACTTAAACCACTCCCCAAAAAAATACTTGAGTGTATATGCATTATTGTTAAAATCTCATTCCCAGAAAGAGCTATATCGTCAAA
Organism: Planctomycetota bacterium; assembly: GCA_023261445.1. Taxonomy (GTDB): domain Bacteria; phylum Planctomycetota; class Brocadiia; order Brocadiales; family Brocadiaceae; genus 2-12-FULL-39-13. The sequence continues at coordinate 6,955 of JAHFOX010000020.1, read as the reverse complement.
TAAGAAAAGACCTTGTCAAATCGCTTTTTACATTAAAACTAATTTGATTCATCAATACAAAATAACAATAACTAAAATATCTCAAAGAGAATATGTAGCTAACAAAGAGGTTTGAACAAAACAACAAACAACTATGATCAGAGGTACGGAATGGATAGTCTCCGAAGAATTCCTCAATTGTTTCATAATACCAGCTTAGATAACCAGACGGAAGACGGAAAGAAGGTTAATAAAAAACATTTAATAAACATCTTGAACTATATTAATTTTCAAGCGGGCTCCATCTTAATAAATTTTAAACATTTAAAATATAATACTATCATATCCTTTCAAGCCAGACCGCAGCCATGTCTTGAAACTAGCTTAGACTGTCTCTGGACTGAACCAGCAGGACTAAAACAGAATTTGATCTCTTATAAATTTCTAAATTTTCTGCTTACCGATGGTCTGAAACTAATTTTAGTAAAAGCCGACTTAAAAGAAATAACCGATGAAGGGATAAGTTTCGACCTACCTGAAATTTGTTATGAACTCAGTCATCGTAAAGTAAGAAGGCATTTATGTGAAGGTATTCAAGTTGACTTTATTCAAAACAGTGCAATATTTTACGGATTTCTTTTAAACTTTAGCGCCGTTTCTTTCTGTGTAGAAGTATCGGCTGTGCCACCCCAGTCATTTCACTGGGTTAATCCTGAAGGTACGGTATATATTACATTCAAAAATAAACAGGATATACTTTATTCAGGGGAATGCAGGATAATCAGACAAACGTATGGCCAAAAAAAGATGACCTTTGTATTAGAACCTGTAAATAATCAGATGCACAGATTCAAACCAAAAGAATTCCGAAGCGTAAGACATAAATTCTCACCGTCACCAAATATTGTCTTCACACATCCTCTTACGCAAAAAATGATCCACTTGGCAGTTGAAGATCTTTCGGGTTCCGGTTTTTCAACAGAGGAATGCCTTGAGGGTTCTGTGCTTTTGCCGGGGCTGGTTATTCCAGAATTGTATATAGAATTTGCACGTGATTTCAAGATCAAATGTAAAGCCCAGATCTTGAATAGAAATGCTTGTGAAGTATGGCGACTTCGTAAAGTTGAAGATGAAAAAACGTATGTAAAATGTGGAATAACCATTTTGGACATGGATATTCAAGAACAAGGCAGGATTTCAGGACTGCTGCATCAGGTTACTAACAAAAAATCCTATGTCTGCAACAGGGTGGATATAGACGCCCTGTGGGAGTTCTTTTTCGAGACAGGCTTTATCTATCCTAAAAAATATGCCCTTATGCACACTTACAAGGAAAAGTTTAAAGAAACTTACGAGAAGCTTTATGTCCAAAATCCCCATATAGCCAGACATTTTGTATATCAAGACAAAGGCGTAATTCAAGGGCATCTATCTATGATCCGTTTTTATGAAAATACATGGTTAATTCATCACCATGCCTCTAGCCGGGCGGGCGACAGCAGGGCTGGTCTTGTTGTGCTGAATCAGATTAGACGGTATATAAATGATTTTTACCGTTTGTATTCAACCAATATGAATTATGTTTGCTGTTATTTCAGACCTGACAATAAATTTCCCCAGCGTGTATTTGGAGGGGTTGCAAAGTATATAAATGATCAAAAGGGCTCTTCCGTTGATCCTTTTGCCTACTTTCATTATCAAAAAAATTTGAATAATACGGAAATAACAGAGCCATGGGCTCTTGCTAAAACGCAACCCAAAGACCTCTTAGAGTTAGAAGGTTTTTATGAGTATAAATCTGGAGGTCTCATGCTTAATGCTCTCGATTTAAAGTCAGATATGATTGAAAATGATGATATTAGTAAAGAATATCACGGGCTCGGTCTTAAGAGGGAAAAACACTCATTTTCGCTGAAGAAAGATGGTGTTCTTAAGGCAGTTATGATGGTAAATGTCTCAGATATTGGTTTGAATATGGCTGGTCTGACCAATTGCATCCATGTTATTGTCCTGGATTATGACGATATCCCTTGTAATACACTCTATTCCAGCTTGTTTATGTTATCAAAATATTATGAGCAAGACGAAGTCGCCATACTTCTATATCCTGTTGGCTATGCTGACGGTCAATCCATCCCTTACGATAAAATATATAATCTGTGGATATTAAATTTGCAATATCTTGATTCTTATTTTAAATATACTGAAAATTTAATTAATCGCAATAAACATAAAAATAATGTGTAATCTTTTTCTAAGGTGCACTCGTAAAAAAATCAATGATAGATAATAAACCTTTATATAACAGCAGGATAATAAATACCTATCTAAAGCTCATTAAAAGAAAATATGATTATGTCAATATAGCTGAATTATTAAGCTATGCTGGAATGGAGCTCTATCAAGTTATGGACGAAGGCCATTGGTTTACCCAGGAACAAGTAGACCGGTTTTACGAAAGGTTGGTAAAACTAACTGAAAATAAAAACATCGCTAGAGAAGCCGGTAGATATGGAGCGTCATCCGAATCCATTGGGGTGATAAGGCAACATATCCTTGGCCTTATAGGCCCAGCAAAAGCTTATGAATTAGTAGGAAACTACGCTAATACTTTCAGCAAATCAGCAATCTATGCATCAAAGAAAATAGATACCAATAAGGTTGAAATTACCGTTACACCCTTAGCGGGGACTTGCGAAAAACCATTTCAATGTGAAAATAGACTAGGGTATTTTGAATGTATTAGCGCTATATTTAGCTATAGGCTGCCGAAAATAGAACATCCTGAATGTCTCTTCGAAGGTGGGAATATCTGCCGTTATATAGTTTCCTGGGAAAAATCACGCTTCGCTCTTTGGAGAAACATAAGAGATTATACAGTTTTAATTCTTTCTGCAACCTCCATTGGTTCTTATTTCATATCTCCAATGGCCGCACCGAAGATAGTTTTCCTCTTTTCAGTTTTTGCTATTTTATCCTTAACCCTGTACACCAAAGCCGTGGAAAAAAAGGAACTGGTTGCCACAATAGACAACCTCAGGGATTCGCCCAATAAGCTTCTAGAACAGATCAATATAAATTATAACAACGCCATTATGACAAATGAAATAGGGCTGGCCATTAGCAAGCAGATGGACATTGATGGTATTTTATCAAATGTTATACAAGTTTTGGAGAAACGGCTTTATTATGACCGCGGCATGATCCTTTTGGCAAATCAAGACAAAAACGTGTTGTCTTTCCGGGCAGGTTTTGGCTACACTGCTGGACAGTTAAGCCTTTTGAAGAATACATGGTTTCATTTAGATATGCCGGAATCAAAAGGAGTGTTTGTTATCTCCTTTCACAAACAGAAACCATTTTTGGTAAATAATATAAACGAGATAGAAGACTCCCTTTCATCCCATAGTTTGGAATTCTCAAAAAAAATGGGAGCTAAGTCCTTTATCTGTTGCCCCATAATCTACGAGGGGAAGTCATTAGGAATACTCGCCGTAGACAATGTAAAAACAAAAAAGCCTTTGGTTCAGAGTGATATGAATTTGCTTATGGGCGTCGCACCTGAAATCGGAATAAGCATTCGCAATAGCATGCTAATTGAGGCCAAGGAACGTCAATTCAAATCCATAATACAGGTCTTAGCCGCAAGCATTGACGCTCGTGACTCCCTGACGGCAGGACATTCTGAGAAAATCACAGAATATGCCTTAGGAATCTGTCATGAATTAGGTATATCAAAGGATTACTGTGAAATGATTCGAATAGCCTCATTATTGCATGATTACGGAAAGATAGGTATTAAAGATTCAATATTAATGAAACCGGGTAGCCTGGACACCGAAGAGCGCAAGGAAATAGAAACTCATGTTAAAAAAACCCAGAAAATATTAGAACAGATACATTTTGAAGGTATTTATAAGGAAATCCCTGGTATTGCAGGGTCACATCATGAAAAGATCGATGGAAGTGGTTATCCAAAAGGACTCAAAGGCGAAGGAATTCCTCTGGGAGCAAAAATAATTGCAGTAGCTGACTTTTTTGATGCTATTACATCAAAACGTCATTACCGGGACCCAATGCCACTTGATACAGCATTTCAACTTCTCAAGGAGGAAGCTGGGAAAAGTTATGATAAGGATGTCGTTGAGGCGTTTATCAATTATTATAATAATACCAAGAATCCTGACCAGGCGTGTTTAGTAAATTCAAATCAGACGATAGGTTTACGTCCTCTGCACAAAATTACCGGCGTGTAGGTAAACCTTCCGGGATCAGTAAAAAATCTATTGAATTCCTCAAAGAACTCTTCGTATCCACCCTCATATTCTTCAAATGGGTATTTTATCTTACTTGAAACAACTTCAAACTTCTTCCTCCAATTAAGGGCGTCCGTATTTTTTAATTCGCCAAATATCAGATGGTGGGCCGTTACGTCTACGTCTATCTCTTGGTAACCTAAATTATACAAGTGAGAATAAAGTTTTCTCCCCGCATGCGGGTCAAAATTTGCTTTATCCTCTAAATATTTCATCACATCAAAAAGGGTTTTTTCCAACCTTGACGAAAGGCCAAAATGGCTTAAACAGTTGTAATCTAAATCAATCAGGCACAAAATGCCACCCGGTCTTACAATATCTGATATGTTCTTGACTATATCAAAACTGCAGGATAAGTAATATTCTAAAAGAAAGCGTACCCAGACAAAATCAAAAATCCCCAGCTCGCTTAGAGATTTTCGTATATCTTTACATTTAAATTTTACCCCATTAAGACCGTAGTGCTCTTTAGCATATTCAATCCTTTTTTTTGAACCATCTAATCCAACCACCACACCGCCAGGTTGAACCAATTTGTATAATATAGTGGCAGTTTTTCCTGAGCCACAACATACATCAGCAACATGGATACCAGGCTTTATACCAGCCCATAGTGCCTGCTTCTCGACAACCTTATTATCCGTTTTCATATCGAGGCGAAAAGCCTCTTCGTCGCTTTCCATTAAATATAAATATTCGGTGCCTTGCATAATTTAACGTATAGGAATTTTAAAGTGAGTGTAGCACCAGGATAAATCACGCTCGGCTGTGCGAGGCCTTCTGCCCTCACGACAGCAGGCAGGCATAAGCGACATAAATGTCGCACTACAATAAAAATTCGTTGCCAAAGGCATCATCTGGTTAATAAAAGAATCATTTGGTTTTACATCGCAAAACTAAACCTAATTTAATTTCTCAGGTTGTTTAGATTGGTTAGTCAGGGCGATCTTTACGTTTATATTTATATACTATCCAGCTTTGATGTTCAATATCAAAGTATGAATGGTGAAAACTTTTTAATTGACAACAAACGTTGACATCTTATTATATAGCCAAAAATAAACATTTGTACTTTGCATTTCATCTCCGAAAACCTTATTTTACACCTTTTATCTCAAACTGGAGGACGCTTTACATGAATCAAAAAGGATTGTGGAAAAGGGTCTTTGCTTCCTTGTTTGTATTCCTTACCTTTTGTACCCTCTCAAGTGCTTATGGCTCAGGTTTCGCAATTTATACACAAGGCGCGTCTGCTTTAGGTCAGGCAGATGCCGTAATTGCACACGCAGATGACCCCTCGGCGGTTTTTTTTAACCCAGCTTTAATTAATAAACTTTCAGGGACACAAATAGAATCAGGAACAACCTTACTCTTTCCTTCGCAGGATTTTGAAAGCAATGCGACAGGAGACACCTTTAGCACAAAAAATGATGTGTTTTATCCATCCACGCTTTTTGTCACACATAAGTTCAATGATAAGATTAGTGCGGGTTTGGGCATCTTTAGCCCTTTTGGGTTGGGAACGGACTGGGGTGACGATTGGGAAGGAAGGTATATAGCAACCAATTCAGAAATGCAAACTTTCAATATCAATCCAGTTGTTTCATACCAAATAGTGCCTAATGTTGCATTCGCTGCTGGCGTAGATCTTCTGCTCCTTGATACAACGTTAGAAAAAAATATAAACATGTCCGCTTTTGGGCTTCCTGATGCTGGACAAAAATTCGACGGTAACGGAGACGGTGTTGGATTTAATTTTGGGGTTTTGTATGATATTACAGAAGATATCTCCTTCGGCGTATCGTACCGCAGCGAAATTGATGTTAATATTGATGGTAATGCAACTTTTGATCTCTCGTCAGATACGCCCCCAGTGATTGGTGCATTATTTCCAAATACGGATGGCAATGCAGACATTTCACTCCCACAGCAGGTTCATGCAGGAATCTGTTATAAAGGTTTTAATAATCTGACATTGGAAACTGGTTTGAGATGGGAAGATTGGTCTTCTTTCAAAGAATTAAAGGTAACCCTTGACCAGCCGGTTGGCGGCAGTAACGAATCAATTACAGAAAAAAACTGGCAAGATGCTTACGCTGTGAATCTGGGCGCCAAATATCGGTTCAACGATACGGTTGCATTACTTGCAGGCTATCTATATAGCGGAAATCCAGTACCAGATAATACATTTGACCCGATTGTCCCTGATGCCAATGTACACCTGTTCACAATTGGAACAAGCATAAAATACAAGAAAATAAACATTGATTTATCATACGGCTATCAAAAGTTTGAAGGCACGAATAAAGACAATACTATAGATGATAATCCATCTGACGGTGTACTTAATACCGCCACCAGTGCCAATGGACAGTACGATACGGATTTTCACATGTTTGGCATCAGCCTGACATATAAGTTTTGATTATATGTTAAAGTGATTTGACAGACGCAAGCAAGTCTTTCTTTGCATTAATTTCTTCATGAAGAAGAAAAATCACATCACTGGCAGGATATTATATCTAAAAATAATTAAGCGCTCGCTTGAAGACAATGAACAAAAAATACTGATTACCTATTATTTATAGACAGGAAAGATTTGCGGCTAATATTACAAAAGCTCGGCCGTGTATCACACCCCCAAACCGCGAAACAAACCA
>JAHFOX010000019.1 GCA_023261445.1 Planctomycetota bacterium | reverse complement strand
TTAGCCACTGATTCACACGAATGAAACACGGATTTTTGACCGGCTCTTTTTTTGTCCGTGTTCAATCTGTATTACAAATTTATAAAACCTTGCTCTCCCCATTTCCATGAGGACAAGTTTTAGCAAAGTATTTGAAGCTGCTTGTTTTTTAAATCAATTTGTTGGTCTTATAACATATTAAAATCTGTGTAAATCTGTTTAATCTGTGTACTATCTTCGGCTGTGGCTCTGCAACTTTGTGGTCTCTGTAGCCAATTTGAATGTATATTGGCTAATTTATTTATGATTAAACACCGAAAGCTATTATTTGAAACTTAACGTAAAACGTGCTAAAATTACAATTGAAAAATACCTTCAGGAACATTGAACTCATAAATAGTTTTGACAAAATGTAGCAACTGATAAGATAATCCGGGGTTTGTTCAAAGCCAAATTTTAACGGAGATATGAGATGAATAAATTTCTAATAATATGTTTAGGCCTTTTATCTTTTATTTTATCGGGTATTTTAACTTATAATGTAAAGGGGGAAAGTGCCATGCAGTCTGTAAAAGGCAAAAAAGCTGTGATGATCATTGCCCGCAGTAATTTTAGGGATGAAGAATTTCTGAAACCAAAGGAGGTTTTAGAGAAAAATGGGATAGCTGTTACCGTTGCCTCTTCTTCATTAAAAGAAGCAACAGGTATGTTAGGCGCCAAGGTGAAACCAGAAATATTATTTACGAATATCAAAGTGGCTGACTATGACGCTGTAATATTTGTCGGCGGCTCTGGAGCCAGTGAATATTGGGACAATCCAACTGCCCACAGGATTGCGAATGATGCGAATAATTCAAAAAAGATTGTTGGGGCTATTTGCATTGCGCCGGTAACACTTGCAAAGGCTGGCCTGCTTAAAGATAAGAAGGCTACTACATTTTCCTCCACTATAAATGATATAAAATCTGCTGGGGCAAGGTATACGGGGGCAGATGTAGAAATAGACGGAAATATCATCACATCCAGCGGTCCTGCGGCAGCTCAGAAATTTGGAGAAGCTATTGTAAAAGCGCTGAGTCAGTAAATTTATGTTTAAGAATACATAGTATAATTTAAACAAAACAGCCTTATAAAAGGATTAATTGTGAAAAAACACATCTTATTAACAGGCAAGCCCGGCGTGGGCAAGACAACTATAATTAAAAAAGTCGTGCCTCTTTTGGGATCGGATGCTGGTGGTTTTTACACAGAAGAGATTGGCATTATGGACAGACGTATGGGATTCAGGATTGTTACATTAGACGGGAAGGATGGTATCCTCGCCCATGTAGATTGTAACAGCAATTACAAGGTTGGTAAATATCGGGTTAATCTTGATTCCTTTGAGAATATAGCCATCCCAACCTTGGAGAGCGCCATGAAAGACAAAAAGATTATAGTCATTGATGAAATCGGGAAGATGGAACTCTTTTCGACTAAATTTAGGGAATTGGTGAATAATATCCTTAACAGTGGGAAACTTCTCCTCTGTGTTATAAAGGAAAATGGCGACGTCTTTGCTGAGAGTATAAAAATGCGAGATGATGTTATTATATTAACAGTAAATTATGAAAATAGAGATAGCCTGCCTGAAAAAGTACTAGACGTGTTAAAAAAGCGATAAACTGATATGCTCCACATTTTATCGTTTCAACGTGGGTAGCGGGAAGAAGCCGTCTATTCTGAACTAATCAATAATCTTAGTTTCTTTAGCTACCCAATCAAGATAACTCTTTGAACCGTGAGTGATTGGCATAGCAATAATTTCAGGCACTTCATAACTATGTAATTGTTTAATACGTTTTTCCGCTGTGTCAAATTGCTCTTCTCTTGTTTTGAATATCATCAGCACTTCGTTTTCAATATTTAATTTGCCCTGCCATTTGAAAATAGATTCAACTGGCTGAACAATATTGCAGCAAGCAACCAGCCCTTCTTCCACTAAAATTCTGCCAATTTTTCTAGCCTCATCCAAAGAGCTAGCCGTTACAAATATTACAATTGCCTTTGACATATTTTTCAAACAATTTTTGATTTGGTCTGTCACTAAGAATTTTTAACGTCACCCGATAATCTCTCTTTCGATTGTTTGTCTATCGCACATACCGCCACGCCTTTTTAAAAGAGATTCTATTTCTTTGCTACCCTCTTCATCTCGTGTTACATATACCAACGTGCATCGGCATCCTTCAGGATTTTTGCAGTCTGAATGTGGGGGTTTTATATCATGAAGTATTTTGTGATTGGGTAGAAGGTGCTTCCCGTCTAATGCCATACATACATCACAGGTATTCTGGTCTTTAGCGGTTGAATAAAAGACATAGGCTATTTCTTTCAGGTGTGCGTCAGCTATGTCCTCATTTTTCTCTTTGCTACTTGGGGGAGTACTTTCTCTTGTTCTGCCTTTTAAACTATTCTTAACTAAGTAATAAATGATATAAGCCGCAATTAAGAGTACAAGAAAACGCGTCATTGATTAGATTGTACCTTTGGGCTTTCTCAACATGAATAAGAACAATCCGCCCACTACAAGAGTCGCTTGCGTTAAAATGATACTCTTAATCCATATTGCAAAGCATCTCCCTAATAGTTCAGAACTATTAGCATGCTCAATTGTATAGGAGACGCGCATAAAAGCATAAATAGCAATCATAGAGATAAATATTGCCATAATCACTATTATAAATGCCTTTAGTTTTTGTTTCATGAATTTTATCTTTCAATTTTTGTGTTTATCAAATGTAACAATTACATCTTCGGTTTCAGATTCTTTTTGTTTGTTTGCTGTTTCTGTAATATCTTTACTTTTATTAACCAAACTTAGGTTTATTGCATTTTTATATTCCGCAACAGCTTCGTCTATCATGTCCTTTTCTTCATAGGCATAAGCCAGATTATAATATGCGCCTATGTTTTCACGGTCTGCGTCTACGGTTTTCTTAAATTCATTTACAGCATCCTCTAACATACCCTTGCTTGTGTACGCCAAACCCAAATTAAGGTGCGCTCTCGCTGAGTTAGGATTTAATTCTAATGTCTTTTTCCATGTGGAGATTGCATCGTCATACAAACCCTGTTGGATGTAAATTGCTCCCAATCTATTGTACGCCTCCTGGAAATTTGGATTAAATGCAATTACCTTGTTATACATAATAGCAGCTTTGTCTAACTGACCTTTTTCGGTATAAGCATCTCCAAGATTATAAATGGCACGTATATTGTCTGGATTAGTCTTTATTATGTTGTCATATTCTAAAATTGCTTCGTCGTAAAGGCCGTTGCCATAATACGCCTCCCCAAGATTTAATCGTGCCAAAACGTTGGAAGGATCTTTTACAAGAACTTCTTTGTACACACGAATGGCTTCGTCCATCATTCCCTTCATGGTGTATGTATGTCCCAGATAGCAAGACGCCAATATATCATCAGGATTGTCCTCCAGAACCTTTTTAAATGATGTTATGGCCTCATCAAATAATCCTCTAATGTACTGGTTGTATCCAATAATACTTCCTGACGCTATCTCTTTATTAACGGTTTGGTATGCCGAGCTTTTTTCATATATTTTTTTGCCTTCTTTGGCAAGTTCTAAATTCTTCTTTGCTTCTACGTCCTGAGGGTTTATTTTCAGCGCTAAATTATGCTCTGCAATAGCCTCATTAAACATGTTTTTGTTTCTATATGCGAATCCCAGATTGTCATGTGCCTTGGAATAATCCGGATTAGCCTTGATTGCTAATTTAAACTCCGCAATTGCACTGTCGAACATTTTTTGTCTGCAATAAGCCACGCCAAGATTATTGTGCGCTTCTGCAAAATCAGGATTGATCAAGATTGCCCTTTTGAATTGCACAATTGCATCGTCTATCATATCCTTATTCACATATTTTGCACCAAGGTTATTGAACTCTGTAGCCACTTGGTACTTATTGGATTTGACGTTCATTCCAGTTTTTTTGTCTTTTGATGCACAGCCAAATATACACAGAACGAGGCAGATAGATAACACCAATTTTTTAATTTGATATTTGGATTTTTTCATTTTACATTTATAAAGATAGCATTTTATCTGGTAACGAGTTGTTGTAGCATAACTCTTTTTAATTTATATTGAATCAATATTAAAGTCAAACATAAAACTAATCTACAAGACAACTAGGATGTCAACCTTCTCAACTTTATACATTATTACAAATAGGAATTGAAAAGACAACCATTTTTTGCACCTTATGTCTGTAATAGTCCTGTTACTTCATCTCTCAGTTTATTTGTTACATAAATAGTGTATTCACGGTCTGTTCTCGAACTATCAAACGATAGCGGTCTGCCAAAATATATTTTAATGTCTCTTTTTCCAGGACAACATAGTAAACTGTGTTTTGGCATGAATTGATTACTGCCATAAATAGCCATTGGCACAACCCTTCTTCCTGATTTTAATATAATCATTGAAATACCTCTTTTAAACTCGCCCAATTTGCCGTCTTCGCTTCGTGTTCCCTCTGGAAACACCACAAGTGATTTTTTTTTTGCTGTCAAATTCTTGATAGCAGTTAGGAGGGTGGCGTATGCCTTTCTGTCTTCGCCCCTTTGAATGGGGATATGTCCCGATGCCGTCATGTACGCCCCTAATATTGGAATATGAAAAACTGTATCCTTTGAGATAAAACTGAAGTTTGTCGGTATGTAAGCGAGAGCGAGTTTTATATCTAACATGCTTTGATGGTTTGATATAAAGACAACTGCCTCGTCTTTAGGAATATTCTCTATCCCTTGAATTTCTACCTTGATACCCATGAGTCTGAATGCAATACAACTGAAAAATCTTTCTATCGTATTAAATACTTTTTCTTTGCCTTTTGTATCTATGCTCAAAATCGCGGCGGTCATGGTAGAAATTATCCAAAGCAATACGAATAACATCCATGAATAGATTGTAAATGCCACTTGATAAATTTTATACATTTTCTCTTAAATCAGGCTGCTTTCTGTAATAATTTTACAATTAGTTGTATACACCCCCACCATTCCAGTATAAATGAAAATTCGGCTTTAATGGTGATTTGCCTATAGGATAGCCCGTACTTTACATGCTTTTCTGATGTGTGCGTCTCTTCAAAGAAACCATCGTCACACACTATATCTTCCATACTACGTTGCTGAGTGATATTTGAAGAATTTCTGGTGGGAAAGTCAATAAAGTTTTAAAAAATTAGCCAAACTTAACAGGAAGGAATAATCAGACTATTATTTACAGGAGGAAATCCCTAACACCTTCCACTCAAAAACAATAGGATTGGATTGCTGTCCTTTACATTGTGTGGAAGGTAAAACTTTTTTGATGCGTATAGCTTTAGTGATTATTGTTTTTGTGAATAAATATTCTACATCCCCTATTTCTTCAAAAAATTCACCATCTGTAATCCAAGTTATTTCATCCTCATCCAGATATTGAACTATTCCGCTGCCGGTATTTCTGCCCGAGTCTATGTAAAAAGTATCTTCCGAATCTTCGCCACAACTTTCATCACAATTTGTTGTCTGTATAATCATCTTGTTGACAGCAACATTTTCATTCCAATCGAGCTGAATCCAGCCTTGTTTTTTCTGTCCAATCTCATTTCGAGTTCTTATCCAATGGTATGAACAATCGTCTTTTTCTATATTGTCGTTCATCTTTTCCGGGCCAAAATCACCAACGCCACCACCACTGCTTGATGCCGTCGCACAGGGTGCAATATTTGGAAGGACTGTAACTGGAAGCGTCTCCAACAAGGTATCTGCGTTAAAAGCCACTGTCGCAGTTCCGTTGGAGACACCTGTAATCGTGAATAAGATTTGACCATTAGAGTTCGTCAATCCACTGGCAGGTGTAACTGTGGCAATATTTTCATTACTGCTTGTGGCGGCAACCCGTACGTTATTTAATGGATTTTTCTGATTATTTAATACTTCCACAATAGCAGTATCTTGGCTTTTGACTTCTATAAAAAGCAAATCGGGACTGACAGAGATATTATTTGAGAAGGCATTTCGACAAAATAAGAGAATAGATAAAAACGTTAAGACGAAAATAACCTTTCTCTTAATAGATACAATATAATTACTGTTTTGACTTATTTTGTAATCTTCCACGTATTATTTTCTTTATGAAGGATTTTTGTTATTCTTGGTAAATCTTCTTTATGTCTGTTACCACGTTCATCAGTCCATTCGTCTGTCCTGTCAAAACTAATAGTAACCTTATCTCCATTTACCTCAATTATCTCATTCTCGATAGAAACCTTAACATCGTGAACGTACGAATAGTGTTGGCGAAGTTTATTTTCTTCTTTTTCGGAAGATATATGCCCAAACTCATGTAAAGTCTTAATATCCCCTTCTTCCCACGCTCTTTTATATTCTTGAAGCCAAGCTTGTATCTCGGTTTTTAATATCTGTTTGGGATCTGGCTTTATTATTGCATCTTCTACGCTATTAGTTATGTCATATTTTTGAGTATTGTCAACAATTGTATCAGATTTTTTATTATTTTGCATTAATTCATCATGTGTTTCGCTATTAATGTTTTTAGACATATCGGATGTACTACTATTTACTTCAGGGTTATTTTCATTTAATACGTTATTCTTCAACGGGTTATAATTTTGTTTTACAACTTGAAGTTCTTGCTCTTGTTTATTTATTTTACGTTCCTTTGATAAAAAAACCATGTATAAAACTAACGATACTGCCAAAATGGCTGGAATTGTGAATGCAGTGGTTTTTGTAAAGTTTGTAAATAAAGCATTAGGGCTTTTTACCTTTTGCAACAATAATTTAAGCTCGTCTATTGATTGCGGTCTTTTTTCTTTATTTTTTTCCAAGCATTTAAATATAATATTTTCAATATTTTTCGGGACTTTTGAATTTCTATTTAACTTACGGAAAGATTGTGGCTTCTCATTCAAGTGTTTATTCATCAATGTAACTTGATCCCCTTTGAATGGGGTTTCGCCTGCTAGCATCTCATACATGATTACCCCTAAAGAATATATATCTGTCCTTTCATCACACTCCCCTCTCCATTGTTCAGGTGCCATATAAAGGGGAGTACCTACAATGCTCCCGGTCAAAGATACGTTGTCATGGGTTCGCAGTTTTGCTATTCCAAAGTCTAATACTTTCACAAAATAATCTATCTCCCCAACCTTAGTTAGCATGATATTTTGAGGAGTAATATCTCGATGTATAATCTTTTTAGGGTGTTTATGTGCAGTTGATATTACATCACAAACCTGAAAAATGATATTTAACATCTTCGGAACATCGAACAGCCCTGTTTCTTTTATAATTTCTTTTAAATTCTTACCGTAAATAAACTCCATCGCCATGTAAACCGTACCACTAACATCCCGGTCAAAATCATATAAATGAATTGCATTAGGGTGGCGTAATTCACGAATGGTGGCCGCTTCGTTATAAAACCGTTTAATATCCTGAGGATTATCGCTTAAGTTTAAGTGTAATATCTTCACTGCAACAATATCATCAATATTAAGCAACGTTCTTTTTGCTTTATATATAGTACTCCAACCACCTACGGCGATTTTCTCTATAATTTTGTATTTTCCTCCCAATAATTTGCCCAAATAAAGATCGTATGTTTGTTGCTGTGAAGACGCTAATGTTTTGTCACATATTGATGATGTTTGATGTGTTTTAAGTTCCGGTGAATCTTTATATTCGAATTCCTTTCCACAGTGTTTACAGGTAATTTCACCCCCAACAGCGTCACTTTCTTGCTTGAATCTTTTATCGCAATAAGGACATAATACAACCGTAACGCCCAGCGTCCTTAAAAGATAATTCCATTGTTCAAACGTAATGTAGCCTCGATCTAACATAATGATATCAAGGCTTTTCCGTGGGTCTGTGTCCTCAAATGCATCAACAATGCGTTGGCAAGTATTTATATGTTCGGGTGATACAAATCCCTCTGAAACAGCAAGATTTCCAAATTCTGCATCTAATTTAATCTTCATAACATTTTTAACAAAAGCGGCTTAAATAGAACAAAGAATTCAGAGAAATTCTTATTTATAAGATATGTCTGCTTATTTTATATTAAGTTAAGATTATCAAAAATATCTATTGATATGATTTTTTGGCGTGGATGTTTTTTGCTTCTCGTCTTTTTGTCATAAATACTTACAGCTACAATAGACAAGACAAAAAAAATTAACCCACAAGATAACATTCTAATATCCTGTGAATTTGGATAGACAAAATGAATTTTTTGACCTATTAAACTACCTATAAGCAGACTAATAATCGGTAGAATTAAGAGCAGTATAATACTTTCGTAGGGGGAGTGTACGATTGTTTGTAACGTTACCTGTTGACCAATATTTAGACCAGGGATTGTTTTGACTTCCAGGAAATTTGGTTTGTTTTCTATACCAATACACGTACCACAACTTTTGCATTCCTTTAAATTTGGCTTTACTATTTCTACCGTTGCACTATCTCCAGTTATATATTTTATTATGCCTTTTTCGACAATCAGTTTTTGCTTAAACATAATCTACAAATCAATAATTAAGTCCCCTGAGATGGTTGTTGTGTCTGGCTTGGATTTCCAACTTTTTCTCGCATTAATTTACCGACCTTGAATACAACCACATTTTTAGCAGGTACGAACGCTACTTCTCCCGTTCGTGGATTTCTAGCTTTCCTGGCTGCACGCTTGCGTATCTCAAATACCCCAAAATCGCGCAATTCGATACGATTACCTTGCACAAGCTCGCCGATAATTTCATCTAAAAACATTTGTATCGTTTTTTTTACGACCATATGCGTATTATCTGTCCTTCTGGCAATCTTTTCGCATAGATCTCTTTTTGTGGTTGTTTGCATTACAGTTCTCCTTTTCTAACAGTAGATATGTAATCGGTATTTAAATTGAGGATGCCAATAAAATGATCAATTAAACCTAAATATCACCTCCTCTTTTGTCATACCACAAAATCTAACAAGATAATTATCGGTCTTAACTAATTCCTAAACATGCTGTTTACGATTGTTTGGACATATTAGCAATTCAAAAGATTCTTGTCAATACGATTTTAACACTTTTAAAAATCGAAATTTAAGTATTATTACAAAAGGTCCGTCTTATAGTCATTTCCTCAAATAAAGATTTTTCTGTGAAGATGAAAGGACTTTGTCTTATATCAGAGGAATTTATAGACATAAATATACGCCTCAATGTAAAAAGCACAGAAGGTAAATTCAATGAAAAAGTAAGAAAAATATCCAATATTAGTCATAAATATTAAACAGACAATTCCTTGATTTGGTTCATAATCTGTTTAGTGATCTCCTCAATTCCTTTCTTATTTGAATTGTTCTTTATTTTCTCAAAAGTCATTGGACTGCCAAATCTTACCTTAATTTTAGAAATCTTTGGTATCTTTGCACCTTTTGGCAACGCCTCGTATGTGCCGGAGATAAATGCAGGAATAACATAAGCACCGCTCTTTCCTGCAAGAAAACCTACGCCTGGGTTTCCTTCTTGCAGGCGACCTTCCATACTTACACCTCCTTCAGGAAAGATACCAAGAACGTTACCCTTTTTGAGTACCTCAATTCCAGCCTTAAGTGCGGATATATTCGACCCGCTTTCCCTAACACAGATACAACGTAATAATTTGAAAAACCATTTTCCCCGTCCTTCGTAGTACAATTCTGTCATCATAAATAATATACGCCTTGGAAACACTGACTGAAGCACAATAGGATCCATGTAGCTAAAATGATTTGCCACCACAATAAGAGGATCCCTGAGAGGTATCTGTCCTCTATTTTCAACCTTAACATCATAAACCACCCTTAGTAAAATAACACCTATTGCCTTTATTACTGAGAAAAAACAATCATTCAAGAAAGCAAGAATTTTATGAAAAATGCTATAAATAATTATAGGTTTTGCATGATGAATCTTCTCTAATTCTTCCAGCTTACCCTTGTTAAAGTAATGTTTAGGAGGGTTATGCATCTTGCACCACATGTTCTTTTATTGTATTAAGTTTTATACTCTTCCATGCCACAAAAATGCCTATCATAAGAATTCCCACACCCAAATATAACATCAATTCCCGAATATAAATAAAGGTTGTTAACTTGCCTATTATCAACACCGGCGTTACCATTGCCGCATTAACAAAAATATCCTTACAAGCAAACACCCTCCCTCTTAATTCGTCTGGCACAATCTTTTGAATATCAGCGTTAATTGGCGAAAGGAATGCGCCACCCGCAATTCCTATAAAAAATATAATGCCTGAAACTGTAAAATAAGATTGCACAAAAGAAAATGTAATAATGCCAAATGCAAGCACCAATATACTGGAAGTATATAGGATATTCCTTTTTATCAGATCACCATACTTGCCCACTAAGACAGCACTGGTAAGAAGCCCTCCTCCTAGTAGTGTAAAAATTAGTCCCAGAGGAGTTAACGAAGTGATATTCCATACTTTCTCCGCAAAATCGGAAATAACTACATAAAAGCCGATACCTACAAACCAGAAAATCGCACTAAAAAACATAAGTATTATCAACCTTATATCATTGCAAATGTATTTCATACCTTCTTTAATATCAAGTAATATAACAGCAACACTTTTAATTTTGGGACGTTCTTTTTCTTTTGTAGTCAGTTTCCATATAGTACCTGCCGAGAAAAGATATGTAAAGGCATCAAAGTACATTGACACTCTGAACCCCATCGAATCAAATACAACACAGCCTACCGCTGTACCAGCCAAAACGCTTAACAATGCCGAAGATGCAACGAGAGAATTTGCTGCGAGAAGAAGGCGGTCTTCAATAATATTTGGAATAATTGAAAATTTTGCAGGTGAAAAAAAACAGGTAAAGGTTCCTATTAAAAAAATAACAGGATAGACAGCTGTAACGGAGGTAGAATCACGAATAATCCACGGAATAGCACACACCAAAAGTGCGCGGACTATATCAGAGCCTATCAATATACTCCTTCGTGAATATCGGTCTGAGAGAACACCTGAAAAGAGACTGAACAAGAAAAATGGCAGGATACTCCAAAACGTAATTTTAGATAACTCCTCACCTATATTTCCCCCTTCTTTTATAATTAATCCCAAAAGTGCCATCTGATGAAATCTATCACCCAAAGCGGATATAATCTGGCCAATCCACAGTTTTAAAAAGTTACGATTACCAAGAACTTCTGTTATCTTAACCGTGCGTTCCATAAAGATTGTATTGCAAATATTCTCTTCTATTTTCTTGGAAATAATTTACATCTTGTAAGTTACAGATTAAAACAAAGGTATTTAAAACAATAGTTTATAACTTTTCAACTTATAACTTTTAATCACAACTTTAACCAGATTATAATTACACCGTGTTAAGCTATTATTCATTGTCTTGAGACTCTCTGGCGTTGAAAAAACAGTTGGATTTACTATGAAATGTTCTTGCCTGTTAATGGTGTTTTTGATATTATGACAAGCCATTTTATCTATAGTTTAAAACAAATTGTAATAATCGCCGCGTTAATTATGTCCTAAAATTGTTGAAAGGAGTTGTTTGGATGTCGCCTAAGTACGTTTATTTTTTTGGCAACGGTTCTGCCGATGGAAGGGCAGAGATGAAACACCTGTTAGGTGGTAAGGGAGCAAATCTTGCAGAAATGACTAATCTGGGTATTCCAGTCCCTCCAGGATTTACTATAACAACAGAGGTTTGTAACTTGTACTATAAGAACAATAAACAATATCCTGAAGGGCTTGCTGAAGAAATAGAACAGAACCTTGCCAGGCTGGAACAATTAATGGGGGCAAAGCTGGGTGACGCAAATAATCCTTTACTGGTTTCTGTCCGCAGCGGTGCAGCTGCTTCAATGCCGGGCATGATGGATACGGTGTTAAACCTGGGATTAACACCAGACGCTATCAATGGAATCATTAAAAAGACAGATAATGAACGATTTGCATGGGACGCATACCGGCGGTTTATCACCATGTTTGGCGATGTTGTCATGGGCGTAGAACGCCATGACTTTGAAGAGATTCTGGACAAATATAAAAAAAAGACACGCGTAGAAAACGATACAGAACTTACCTCTGAACAGTTAAAGAATATTGTTGAAGATTTTAAAGCCATTTACGAAAAAAAGACAGGGGAAACATTCCCCAGCGACCCAAAAGTACAACTGCAAAAGTCAATTAACGCTGTATTTGCCTCATGGAATAATCCACGCGCCATAAAATACAGGCAACTTTATGAAATTAAAGGACTCCTTGGAACAGCCGTAAACATCCAGGCAATGGTCTTTGGGAACATGGGAACCCACTCCGCCACTGGCGTATGTTTCACAAGAAATCCTTCAACTGGTGAAAACAAATTTTACGGTGAATTTCTCATCAATGCCCAGGGAGAAGACGTTGTAGCTGGTATCCGTACCCCCGAACCCATTTCTAATCTTGAAAAGGAAATGCCCGCGGTGTATGAACAGCTCGTTAAATATAAAAACACTCTTGAAAATCACTTTAAAGACGTTCAGGATATAGAATTCACAATTCAGGAAAACAGGTTGTTTATGCTGCAGACCAGAAATGGCAAGCGTACTGCAAAAGCAGCCGTAAAGCTTGCCGTTGATATGGCAAAAGAAGGCCTTATTGACAAGAAGACGGCTATTTCACGGGTTGACCCTAACCAACTAGATC
This sequence comes from Planctomycetota bacterium, assembly GCA_023261445.1. Lineage (GTDB taxonomy): Bacteria > Planctomycetota > Brocadiia > Brocadiales > Brocadiaceae > 2-12-FULL-39-13. Next base: position 16,122 of record JAHFOX010000019.1, on the reverse strand, counting down.
AGTTATTACATCCTACTTTCGATCCTAAAGCAAAAAAGGAAGTTATTGCCGTAGGGCTTCCTGCGTCACCAGGCGCAGCAACAGGAAAGGTAGTTTTCAGCGCTGAAGATGCAGAAAAATTAGCTGAAAAGAAGGAAAAGGTAATCCTAGTGAGGAAGGAAACCTCTCCGGAAGACATTGGTGGAATGCACGTATCACAAGGCATATTAACAACGCGTGGAGGTATGACCTCCCACGCCGCTGTAGTGGCAAGAGGGATGGGTAAATGCTGCGTGGCTGGCTGTGGTTCGTTAATAGTAGATTATAAGACACAAACCTTTAAGGTGGATGGCAAGGTTGTAAAAAGAGGGGATTATATTTCACTAGATGGCAGCAGCGGAGAAGTAATGTTGGGTCAGGTTGCCACAATTGAACCAAAACTCAGCGGAGATTTTGCCACACTTATGGAATGGGCTGATGAAATACGCAAACTAAAGGTGCGAACTAATGCCGACACCCCGACAGATGCAAAGAAAGCCAGGGAATTGGGCGCTGAGGGCATTGGTCTTTGCAGAACGGAACACATGTTTTTCGGAGAGAACAGGATTGATTCTGTCCGTCAAATGATCCTCTCTGCTCCAGACGTAAAAAATTTAAAAGCTAAGATTGCCTGCATGGAGAAGGAACTTGCAAAGGCAACAAATAATAAAACGACAGCCATTAAAAAAGAATTAACACAGACAAAAAAAGAACTTAAAGCACCTCTAAGTTTATACACATCTGCCTTAAAAGAATTACTTCCCATGCAGCGCCGCGATTTTGAACAGATATTTACAACAATGGACGGATTGCCTGTAACAATAAGACTGCTCGACCCGCCTCTTCATGAATTCCTGCCGCAGGAAGAATATAACCAGAAAGAAATGGCAAAACAGATGAATATCAGCCTTAAGGATGTGCAGGATAAGGTATCTGCCCTGCATGAATTAAATCCCATGTTAGGACATCGGGGATGCCGTCTCGGCGTTACTTATCCGGAAATCTATGATATGCAGATAGAGGCAATCATTGAAGCCGCTTGCAACGTAAAGAAAAAAGGCGTTACTGTATATCCAGAAATCATGCTGCCTATTATCAGCACCGAACAGGAATTTAATATATTAAAAGACGATGTACACAAAATAGCCAAAGAAGTTATGCAGAAAAAGGGCATCCAGATTGAATATATGGTAGGCACAATGATTGAACTTCCACGCGCTGCTTTGATAGCCGATAAGATTGCAAACCATGCAGAATTCTTCTCATTTGGAACAAACGACCTCACCCAGATGACATTCGGTTTTAGCCGTGATGACGTTGGCTCCTTCGTTCCGGATTACATAGAAAAAGGCATTCTTGAGAAAGACCCATTTCAGGTACTGGACCAGGACGGTGTAGGGCAACTGGTAGAGATAGGAATCAAAAAAGGGAGAAGTACACGACCAGAATTAAAGGTAGGTATCTGCGGTGAACATGGCGGAAACCCTCAAACCATCTCCTTTTGCCATAAGGTTGGAATGAACTACGTGAGTTGTTCGCCATACAGAGTGCCAATTGCCCGCCTCGCCGCGGCACAAGCGTCATTACAACAGCCTGTATCGCAGACAACTATTTAATTTAAACTATCATTAGAAAATGTTTCTCAAAGGCATCCATGGTTCACTATCGGATGCCTTTTGTGTTGATAATTACGTGAATACACTCTTAATCAATCATATCAATAAAGAAAACTTAATGATTGAGATATACAAAAAACTACCAAAGACTAACTGCGGCAAGTGTGGTATGCCTACCTGTATGGCATTTGCCATGAAGGTTAAAAATGCACAACTCAGAATAACTGATTGTCCTTACATCAACACAGAAGACAAGGCATCACTTCCTCAGAAACCAATAATTATAATGGACGATAACTATGAGCGAGTGAGCAGGGAATTGGAAGTTGAGGTAAAACAAACGGATTTCAAAGAAGCTGCTGGCAGCGTTGGTGGACAATTTGCGTCAAATAACGGTTGTGAAATCATTCGACTTAAAATGATGAACAACCCTTATGAAGTGCGGAAAGATGGTTTGTTTGAGGATGGAAAATATTGTCATGATTCGTGGTCGAAAATCATAATTTACGATTACATCCGCAGAAAAGGCAATAAACCATTAAGCGGAGATTGGGTCACGTTAGGGTATTTTCCAAACACCGCCTCACACGTAAAGGCATTTCAGCGAAACGCAGAAGAAAAGGTTGCAAAAACTTTCAATAGTGATATAGACGGTCTGAAAGCACGCTGTAATGAAACGGGTGGCGTAGAAGATACAGGCAAAATGAAGGCTGATTATATTTATCGTTTTGATCTCTTGCCACGCATACCGCTATATTTATGCTTTTGGACGGTAGACGAAGAATTCTCAGCCAGTTGTAAATTGTTTCTGGATAGCAGCGCAGAAGCTTATATTGACATAGAATACCTTGCTTATCTTGTCGAAAGATTTGTTGAGTTATTTGTTAAAACAAAGTAATTATTTAGCCACGAATTGACACAAATGGACATGAATGGGAACGAGTTGTATCTGGTCCAACATTAATAGTAAAAATAATTTTTCATAAAATAAAGCCCCATCGGTATGCCATGGTTTCTTATGCCGCTCCCAGCGGAGCTTCGCATAGATTCGTGTTTATTCGTGGCTAAAATTATATAAGGAAATTCAACATGGCTAATTGCTGGAAGTGCAACCGTTATCTCGGAGAAAAAGATGAGTGGAAAAAGATGGCCACTGTTAAGGGTGATATCTGCATCCTTTGTTATAACAAGGCTAAAGAGGTTGACGAACCCCGTATTAAGACAGACATAGATACCTTTCTAAAAGACAGGAAAAATCAATAATAATATTTTTATTGACTCCGTAAAAATATTTTGTTATTGGTTTGATAACTATGTTCTTTTATCTATCCACTCATACCACTTTTCATAAAAGGAGGGTAACTATGTTAAGATGTGTTTTATCCTTTCTTGTTGCGTTAACGGCAATCTTACTTGCGAAGCCACTTATTGCTGACAGCAAAGATACCGTATCTGCTATTTCATGGGAGAAAACCTTTGAAGATACTATAACAAAGGCAAAAACAACAGGCAAGCCTATCCTGTTGGACTTCTTTATACCCACCTGAACAGGCTGTAAAACATTGGGTACCGTGACGTACCCCGATGCCGCAGTTATCAACTACATCAATAGCAACTTCGTCCCGTTACAAATTAACGTACAAAGCAATACAGACCTTGCAGGCAAACATCGTGTATTCTGGACACCAACAATCATTATTTTGGATTCCAGCGTTACAGAATATTACCGCTTCAATGGTTTTTTACCGCCTGAGGAGTTCATTCCACAGTTAGGATTCGGCTTAGGCAAGATGTTCCTTGAAAAGCAAAATCATAAAGCAGCCAGTATTCAGTTAAAGTCCGTTGTAGACAAATATCCCGGAAGCGATATAGCCCCGGAGGCACAATATTGGTTTGCTGTCTCGGAATATAAGGCGGCACATAATGCGGATGCACTTTTAAACGGATGGAAGAAACTCAAGAAGGATTATCCCAACAGTATTTGGGCAAAAAAGGTGGCTTATGTAAAGGAATAATAACATTTGTCAATTCAATTAACTATTGGCGAAGGGTTACAGTCCTTTATGTTTTATAATAAATTTCAAAACGAATGACCTCAATCTCAAAATCCTAATAAATAATTTTGCCGTTGACAATTAGAAAAACCAGTATAGATTTAAGAAAATTTATACTGTCCACTTTAGGAATCACAGAAAACTGAAGAAACAAAATATTTTCACTGTGATCCTGTTTTTTACATGAAAAAAGGTATTTACGGATGAAAATTCTTGGGATTGATCCGGGAACACAAGTTGCTGGTTATGGCGTCATAGAAAAGTTAGGTTCAAAAATAACGGCAGTCGAATACGGTTCTATCAACACAAATAAAAATCAAACTTTCCCGCAGAGGCTTAAGACGATTTACTCAGAAATTATGAACATAATTTCCAAACACAAACCTGATCAAATGGCTGTTGAAGAGGTTTTCTACAGCAAAAACATTAAGGCGGCTATAAAGATTGGAGAAGGCAGAGGCATTATCTTTTTGTGTGCGGCAACAGCGAACATTCCTATTACTGAGTATGCGGCAACGGCTATCAAAAAGGCAGTTGTAGGCAATGGCAATGCCCATAAGAGTCAGGTACAGGAAATGGTAAAAATCATACTAGATTTGCCAAAAATCCCAGAATCGCAAGATGCTTCAGATGCGCTAGCCATTGCAATTTGTCACAGTCATAATCTTATATACAAATCTGGAAAACCTTAATAAATTATCAAAATACTACGTTTAAACTTGACACAAAAGTCTCTTTTGTTATAATCCGACTTTTCGTGTTTTTATACTATTCTTTTGTAAATACAATTAATTTACTCAATCAGGTAATACAATAAATAACTAATGGAAAATGCAATACGGAAAGCCAGTGTACTTATAGAAGCTCTTCCATATATACGTTCTTTTAAAAATAAGATTGTTGTAATCAAGTTTGGCGGTGGTGCAATGTCTAGTGATGAAATACTGACAAATGTACTTCAAGACATTGTGTTCATGAAAACAGTCGGCATTATGCCTATATTGGTTCATGGAGGAGGTCCCCACATAAGTCAGGAGATGGAAAAGAAAGGATTAACTCCAAAGTTCGTTGAGGGACATCGTATAACAGACCGCGAGACCCTGAATATTGCAAAAGATGTGCTGATAAACCAAATCAGCGCTTCTATAGTAAAGAAGATATCTTGCTTGGGAAGTGAAGCCGCATGCATTTGGCAAAATGGCTATTGTCCGATAATTGCTGAGAAATACTATATTGAAACAAAATCTGATAATGGCAAAGTAAAGAAATTGGATATTGGTTTTGTTGGCAAGGTGATCTCAATTGATAAAGATAAATTTTTAAATTTATGTAATACGTGCATAATTCCTGTTGTTCCTCCTATTGCCAAAGGAATTAACGGAGACGTTTATAACGTCAACGCAGACAATGTGGCGGCGTTTATCGCAAAAGCGCTTGGTGCAGAAAAACTTGTTTTTCTTTCAAACACACATGGCATAATGACCCGACCAAACGATGAAACATCTTTTGCTTCCACATTGCATGAAGATGAAATTCACTCACTCATTGATAAAAAAATAATAAGCGGCGGCATGCTCCCAAAGACATTATCGTGTATTTGTGCAGTTAAGGCAGGGGTAAAAAAAGCACATATTATAAATGGGCAAATTCCGCATGCGCTCCTGTTGGAAATTTTTACTGAAAAAGGCATCGGAACACAAATAGTGGTGTAAAAAGAGTACCTATTTATGCAACAAAAACGTATGCCTGTTTTTTTTATTCTAGTTTTGACAATTTTCTCTGCTTTACTTCATAATAAATCGTTGTATAATCTTTGTGGGTCGAAATAAGTTAATAATTTCAATCTACCTTTTCATTTTTAAAGAAATATGAATACTAAAGAAATAAAAGAGATTTATGATAGATATGTTATACCAAATTATATCAGAAATCCCATTTTATTGGTAAAAGGAAGCGGCGTGGATGTGTGGGATGCAGAAGGCAAGCACTACCTCGACCTCTTTTCGGGCTGGGCAGTGAGTCTTTTAGGACATTGTCATCCTAATGTTGTTACAGCCATTCAAAATCAGGCTGCAAAGCTCCAGCACGCTCCTAATATTTACTATACTGAACCCCAAGGATTACTGGCAAAACATATATCTGAAAAATCCTTTGGCGGACAATGTTTCTTTTGTAACAGCGGCGCCGAAGCAAATGAAGCCGCAATTAAACTTGCACGCATTCATAACTCAAATTCAGGTAAATACAAAATAATTACCTTTTCAGATTCTTTTCATGGACGCACAATCGCCACTGTCACGGCAACAGCTCAACCAAAATATCATAAAGGATTCGCGCCTCTCGTTGATGGGTTTTCTTATACTCCATTTAACGATTTGGGAGCACTAAAAAAAATAATAGACGACAAGACTTGTGCAATTATGCTTGAGACTGTTCAGGGAGAAGGCGGTATCAATATTGCAACCAAAGACTTCCTGCAAGGCATCAGAAAACTCTGCGACGAGAAAGGATTGTTGCTTATACTCGATGAGGTACAATGTGGTATGGGAAGAACTGGAAAGTACTTTGCCTATCAGCATTACGATATAGAGCCTGATATTATGACGTTGGCAAAGGCGCTTGGCGGCGGTGTGGCAATTGGAGCAATGACAGCCAAAAAAGAAATTGCAAAAAGCCTTGTCCCCGGCAGCCATGCCTCTACCTTTGGCGGAAATCCATTGGCATGTGCCGCAGGAGTGGCGGTGTTTGAAACAATTGAAAAAGAAAATTTGCTCGATAACATAAAAAAGATTGGAAGCTACTCAATAGAACAATTAAAATTATTGCAAAAGACTTTTAAGGTTATAAAAGAAGTGCGCGGTGTTGGACTTATGATTGGGATTGAATTAAATGTGAATGGATCCGATATCATTAAAAATTGTATTCAAGCAGGACTGCTTCTGAATTGTACGCATGACACGGTTATTCGGTTTATGCCTCCGCTCAATGTTAAAAAAGAACACATTGATGAGGGACTAAACATTTTAAAATCCGTCCTTTCTAAACTTTAATTTACGAGAGAATAACTATGAAATGTAAGGATTTAATTTCAATTTCGGACCTTTCACAATCTGATATCGAAGAAATATTTAATGTAACAAAAGAACTCAAGGAATGGCATAATAAGGGATACGACGAAAAATGTCTGGGTGGAAAAATACTGGGAATGATTTTTGAAAAAAGCTCCATGCGTACACGTGTTTCCTTCGAAGTGGCAATGGTACAACTCGGAGGCCACGCCATCTACCTGACACAGAGCGACATAAATCTGGGCAAGAGGGAAGCCGTAAAAGATGGTGCAAGGGTGCTGTCGCGTTATGTAAATGGAATTGCAATCCGCACCTTTGGACAGGACACAATTCAAGAACTGGCAAGATATGCCAGTGTACCTGTTATCAACGCCCTCTCAGATTATCTCCATCCATGTCAGGCACTCACGGATTTATACACTATCAAAGAAAAATTTGGCACATATACAAACTTGAAAATAGCCTTTATTGGAGATGGAAATAACGTTGCACGCTCTCTTGCACAAATCTGTGTAAAACTGGGTATCAATTTTCATGTTGCATCGCCAAAGGGATATGAACTAACGCCTGATTTTATTTCCAAAACCAAACAAATAGCAGATGGAAATGATTTAATACATTTATATCAAGAACCAAAAGAAGCCATAGACAAGGCAAACGTGCTTTATACTGATACATGGGTCAGTATGGGACAAGAAGCAGAAAAAGAAGTACGTAAACAAGCTTTCAGCAACTTTCAAATCAATAGTGATCTCTTGAAATTAGCAAAAGACGACGTCAAAGTAATGCACTGCCTGCCCGCCCACCGTGGAGAAGAAATAACGGATGAAGTTATTGACGGTCCGCATTCCATCGTATATGATCAGGCCGAAAACAGACTCCATATAGAAAAAGCGCTCTTAAAACTTTTGTTAAGAAAATAAAAAGTATAATTTCACCGCAAGGCGCAAAGGACGCAAAGAATAAATTAGCTAGCGAGAAACAGGAAAGATGAAAATCTGGGATACCGAATCTCATCGCCTCACAACTCCTCAACCTCGATATTTCTTTGTGCTCTTTGCGCCTTTGCGGTAATTCAAAACCATTAACTACTATGAGAGTTGATAATCGCAAACCTGATGAGTTACGTCCGTTAATTATTAAAAGGCATTTCACCAAATATGCCCCCGGCTCTGTGCTCGTTGAGACAGGCAATACCAAGGTCATTTGCACAGCATCCATAGAAGAAAATGTGCCTCCTCACGTAAAAAATACAGGCGAAGGCTGGATTACGGCGGAATATTCAATGCTGCCGAGTTCGACCCCTACACGAGCCCCAAGGGAATCAACCAAAGGAAAAGTATCTGGCAGAACACAGGAAATCCAAAGGTTAATTGGACGCTCTTTGCGTTCTATTATTGACCTTGCATTATTGAAAGAGCGTACCATTTGGATTGACTGTGATGTTATTCAGGCAGATGGCGGCACCCGCACGGCTGCTATTACGGGTAGTTACGTAGCGCTAATGGACACTATACAATGGTTAAGAAATAAAGACCTGATAAAAGAAAACCCCGTTTTGAACAACGTTGCCGCGGTAAGTGTTGGAATTGTAAACGGCGTGGTGCTGTTAGACCTTTGTTATGTGGAAGACGCCTCCGCACAGGTGGACATGAATATTGTAATGACGGGCGATGGAAAATTCATTGAAGTACAAGGCACGGGTGAGGAATACTCATTTAGTGATGAACAACTGGCAGATATGTTAAAAATGGCAAAAAATGGAATTATGGAGATTACAGAAATCCAAAAGAAGTCATTGGAAACTACTGATTGAAAGAAAATTAGAAGTCTGGAGGTTAGGAGATTTTAGAAAGCAAAATATGACTTCATTTATAAATGTGATTCATACAAAAACCCTCCTTATCGCCACACAAAACAAAAAGAAGAGAAAAGAAATTCTGGAAATTCTAAAAGACGCTTCGGGTATCTTACTTAAAGGCATTGAGGACTTTCCATTTTTGCCAGAGATAGAAGAAGACGGAAATTCTTTCATGGAAAATGCTATAAAAAAGGCAGCTATTCTGGCAAAGGTTTGTAATACCTGGGCAATTGCAGACGATTCGGGACTTGAAATTGATATCTTGAACGGACGGCCTGGCGTTTATTCATCCAGATATGCAGGTCAGAACGCAACTGATGAAAAGAATATTAAAAAGATATTATCAGAGTTAATAGGCGTACCTAAGGAAGTACGTACGGCGAAATTCGTTTGCTCCATTGCACTTGCCAATCCGTATCACTTACTCTTTGTAGTAGAAGGCCGTTGTGAGGGTTTAATTACCGAAGAACCCAAAGGAAATAACGGATTTGGATACGATCCTATTTTTTTCGTACCCGAATACAACCAAACCTTTGCCGAACTAAGTCCTTCGATAAAAAATAGAATCAGCCATCGCGCTAAGGCACTAGAACAGTTTAAGGAACGAATAATACCATTGGTTCAGAGATTTTGAGGTTATTTTACCACAGAATACACACAGAAATCAGAGAAAAGACCAAAAGATGAGAAATTGAAGAACTTCTCCGCCTCACAACTTCTCAGCTTCCAGTCTTTCTTTGCGGCGAATTGACGGTTACGTATTTCATTTCTTTATTGATTCTCTACTTTGCACTTCATTCCAATACTGATTAACCTTTTCTTGTATATTTCTCAGAATCTCTTCCTGTCTAGCTGGTTTAAATAGGTGTGCAAACCTTCCCTGCTCATTCAAATAATCTTCAACGGGTTTAAATTTCCTCGGAACAATCGTATGTTTTACATCACCATAAATTGCCTCTTTCAATGCCCAGATACCTGTATCAACTGCTAATTTTGCAAATCTGGCAGAGTGTGAAGGGTCTGTAGACCATCCGGGTGGGCAAGGTGAAAGATTTATGAAAAGTTTTGGTCCTTTGTACTGTTCCGCTTTTTTAAATTTGTTAACCAAATCAACAGGATGCGCAGGAGAGGTGGTAGCAATATAAGGCGGATTGTGACTTCTCCATATTTCAAAAAGATTCTTTTTTAATAGTACTGTTCCTGTTTGGTTTATCCTTCCTGCAGGTGTCGTTCCGGTCTTTGACGCAAATGGCGTCGCACCAGACCACTGAAAACCTGTATTTCCATACGCCTCATTATCAGAACAGATGTAATAAAAATCAAGATTACGGTGTAAAGCCCCCGATGTAGATGCAAGGCCAATATCATAGGCAGCCCCATCCCCTGTCAACACGACTACCTTTAAATCTTCTTCTGTACTAAGTCTTCCCTTTCTCATTAATATATCCAAGGCGTCTCTTACCCCCTGCGCCCCTGCCGGAGCGCATGCCATTGCTGTATAAAGCCACGAATTCTTAAATGGTGTGAATGGATAAATAGAAAGTAAAGTAAAACATCCAGCCGCATTCACGATAACGGTCTTTTCCCCTAAAGCCTTCAAACAATGTCTCAATGTCAAAAGCCCCCCGCATCCTGCACACGCCGGTGTTCCCGGAAAGAGGTTCTCCTCAACAGTAAGTTCTTTTATGGATTTTATAGGAGGCATTTCAAACATGGCAAACTCCGTGCTAATAGTAATGTCTAAATGAAAAATCTAAAAGATTCTATGCTTAATTTCAGGATTCTTCAGGTTGTTTATTGATTGAATATATGTATGGCATCTTTTGGCCTGATTTTACTAAAGTAGGTACCTTTTGGCAAGCACCTTTGGAATTAGGAGTTTTTAATAGTACTATTGACAATATACAATAAACTTGTAAAATTACCTCTTTAAATTTTTTTCCGGCTGTCCTTGAAATTCTGAGAATTAAAATGAAAATATTATTATGTTCTATGCCCGATACGGTACCGCAATTTTCCTCAAAAACGTGGAGGGCGCCGAATCTGGCAATCTCTTCTATCGCGGGAAATATCCAGCCACAACACGAAGTATTTCTTGCTGATTTGGTGCTCAAACGTGATACCCTGCTGCCTTCGATAAAGAAGGCTATTGAAGACTATCAACCCCGTATGGTTGGTCTGCGCGCCATGACTTTTCAATTTAACACAGCAAGAAAGATTGCGGCATTTATAAAAAGTTTACACGGCGACATCAAAATAGCACTCGGCGGTTATCACGCTACACTTATGTACGAAGAAATCACCTCCTCAGACGAGAGCAAACACTTTGATTATATCGTACGCGGAGAGGGCGAGGAAACCTTCAGAGACTTGTTGGATGCAATCGAATCGAAAAAGGAATGGGAAGATATCCCCGGTTTATCTTATCGGAGTAACAACTGTTTCCTGCATAACCCACCAAGACCTCTGGAAAATCTCGAAACCATAAAACTCCCACGCCGCGATGCACGCATCTGGAAGGGTTACCTTTTCTCTGGAAAGAGTCTGGATATGATCGAAACTTCCCGCGGTTGTACGATGACATGCAATTTTTGCAGTATGAATCGGATGTACGGACGAACATTCAGAACATGTAGCTTTGAGAGGATTATGCAGGACCTTACTAATGCCAAGGAATCTGGGGCAAAATACATCGCATTCGCAGACGACAACATTACCTTGAACGTAAAAAGATTTGAATCCTTATGCGATGCAATTGTAACAGCCAGACATAATGACCTGCGGTATATAGTTCAGGCAAGCACAACTGGAATAGCATCCTCTCCAGCATTAGCCCAGAAAATGGCGCGCGCGGGAATTCGGATTGTATTCCTTGGAATTGAAAATGTATCCGAACGCAACTTGAAGATAATGAATAAAGGAAATGTCTTAGAAAAGACAAAAAGGGCAATAGAATATCTGCACAACAATAATATTCTGATTGTTGGCGGTATGATTATTGGTCATGCGGAAGACAAAGAAGAAGACATTGCACAAAACTTTGAATTTTTTGACAAGGCAAACATTGACTTTTACGGCGAACAGATTATCACACCTTACCCCAAAACAGGTATGCGAGATATTTTAATCAAGCAAGGGCTTGTTACAAATGCCAGTGATTATAGTAAGTACAACGGCTTCTGGGCAAATGTCAGGACAAAATATTTATCATCTGAAGACTTGCAGTTTTTACGCTGGAAATACAGGCAGAAATATTCTACTTTTTTCAAAACAACGCCTGTGTTTAAGGCTAATTTCCCGTTCGTTGATTTGATTAGAAAATTAATATTGAGACCTTACTACCGTATCAAAAATCTTATCAAGTCCATTGGAAAGACAGAACACGAAATATTTAAAAAAGATATGAAAAGACTGGCGAAAATGAACAACTTTTCAACCTGAGAACTCTTGTGAATGTCCCATTAATATCTATGCCAGATTGTGCTCCGTACTTTAATACAAGGCGACGGAATCCGCCCAACTTTCCTATCTCTTCCATTGCAAGCGATTATTTCAAGAACCTCTTTTTAAGGCTTAAAAACAGATTTTTTCAGAATAAACTTACTGAAAAAGAATTGTACGAAAGGGATACGGCAATGGCGGAGGCTATGAATAAATTCTTTTAAGTTTTTGTTGTAATATTTCATTACTTTGCTATATTTTGAGATGGACACATTCAATATTGAAATGCTCATTTGAGATTACAAAATACATAAAATCTTTTGAGGTTATTAATTCATGCCTACTGTATCAATTGTTAAATGTGACGATTATGAATCAGAAAAGGTTTATAGTGCCATTCATAGGTCTTTGAGCTTGTTAAACGGTGTTGCTAAACAGATCAAGCCCGGCATGAAGGTGCTTTTAAAGATAAATCTCCTCTCGTCGTCACAACCTCCGGAAAGGGCTGTCAATACTCATCCAGTAGTAGTCAGGGCGCTCGTTAATATATTTCAAAAGGACTTTGGATGCGATGTCTATATTGGAGACTCATCGGGCAGTGTAAAGAATGCCTCTACCTTCAATGCCTTTCGTGTCACCCGTATCAACGAAATCGCAGAAGAGACAGGTGTAAAAATTGTCAACTTTGATAAAGATGAGTACGTGGACGTTCACAACAAGGATTACGAAGTCTTAGATAAATTCCGTATAGCCAGAACACTGCGAACTGTGGATTTTGTGGTTTCTGTGCCCAAACTGAAAACCCACGGTTTGACGCAATACACAGGCGCTATTAAGAATATGCTGGGTTCCATTCCCGGCAACGGCAAAAAGAACGTCCACTTAATTGCGCCAAAACCTACCGTTTTTGCAAAGGCATTGGTTGACATACATCAAATGGTGCCTCCAAACCTTGTTATCATGGATGCCATTATAGGAATGGAGGGAAATGGCCCTAATGCCGGTCAACCTAAAAAGGTAGGGTTAATTCTTGCCAGTAAAGATAGTGTGGCTATGGACACCGTTGCCAGCACTATTATAGGTTTTGAACCTATGGCGGTGCCGACTATTAGATTTGCACACCAACGCGGATTGGGCGTTGGTGAGTTAAATACTATTAATGTCGTTGGTGAAACAATTACAAATGTATCCGTTCCTGATTTCCAAAAACCTTCAAGCGGCGCTCAGGATTTTGCGGGAAAATATCTACCAGATTTTCTCCTCGCTTTGATGTTCGATAGTACATGTTCCACATTTTCTACAGTGAATCACTCTAACTGCACAAGATGTTATGAATGTGTAAGAAATTGCCCTGCTGGCGCTATGTCAAAAGAAAATGGCAAGGTAATCGTAGACAAGAAAAAATGTATTGGATGTTTCTGCTGTGATGAGGTATGCGATTTTAATGCAATTGAAATGAAACGTTCATTGTTAGGAAGAACACTTTTGGGGATGGCAAAGGCATTAGGTGTGGAGAAGGTTGAATAAATATGGAATTACAATGGACAAAGATATTTCTTCCTGAAATTAAGGAACTCATTGAAACCAAGGATTTCAAGGGATTGCGAGATTTTCTTCGGGAACGGCATCCTGCAGATATTGTAGATATCCTCCGAGAACTTGATCCAACCGAGAGGGTGATGGGATTCAGATTACTCGATAAAAATAAAATTTCTGAGGCCTTTGCCCTATTCGAACCAATTGAACAGGAGGAGCTCCTCAAGCAGTTCACAGAGCAAAATGCAAAAGAAATTTTAATAGAAATGCAGCCAGATGACAGGACGCAACTCTTCGATGAACTGCCAGCCCATGTTGTAGAAAGACTCCTTAAGTTACTCCCCCCTTTGGAACGCAAAGAAGCTAATGAACTGCTAAACTATCCGCACAATTCTGCAGGACGCATAATGACTCCCGAATATGTAGAACTTCAGATGGATATGACAGTTACTAAAGCGCTTGAACATATCCGCAAAACGGGACTAAACCGTGAAACAATTTATATCTGCTATATTGTTGATGAAACAAAGAAGCTGTGCGGCGTTGCCTCTCTGAAGAACATCATCCTCGCTAATCCTGACCAACTCATCAAAGATATAATGAATGAAAGTGTTTTATATGTCCACACAACAGATGATCAGGAGAAGGCGGCGCGGGTTGTTCAAAAATATGATATTCTTGCTGTTCCTGTGGTAGATAACGAAGACAGGCTGGTTGGCATTGTCACAGTGGATGACGTGCTGGATATCGTTCAGGAAGAGGTAACTGAAGATTTTCAGAAGATGGCAGGTATTCAAACTACTGAGGAGGAATATTTCCGGATTGGGTTTAGAAAACGTATCCTTAACCGTGTCACATGGCTGGTCGTTCTCGTGATTGCCGCAACCATATCCCAAACAATATTGAAAAGTTATTCCGGAGTCTTAAGCTCTATGCTCGCCCTTGCCTATTTTATACCTATGCTTACGGGATCAGGTGGCAATACAGGGTCACAATCCTCTACCCTTATTATTCGGGCGCTTGCTACAGGAGAGGTAAAATCAAAAGAATGGTGGCGAATCTTAGCGCGTGAGTTTAAAGTCGGCTTGTCACTGGGACTTGTCATGGGACTTATTGCCTTTATCATTGCCGCTATATCTTTGAAAGAATTTACCGTAGCAATAACAGTGGGTATTTCTCTTTGTACTGTGGTTAGTGTTGGGAATATAGTTGGCTTGGCAATCCCATTGTTTTTCAGATTAATAAAATTAGACCCTGCATTCGTATCAGCGCCACTTATTGCCACCCTGTTAGACGCTACAGGATTGGTTATTTACTTTGAGATTGCAAGCAGGATACTGCCACATACACCAATTCCATAATCACAACTAAATTCATTCCGTTTTGCACCAAGAAATAGGACTACAAATTGATATCACACAAATGAAACATTCATGAGCCATCGGCTCACAAAGAAGCATGAAAATATCGTGGCTGTCCCAAAAGTAATTAAGACGTTATTGCGAAGGAGGAACGACTGAAGCAATCCCTTGATTTTAAAGGGTTCCAAAACAGATTGCTTCGCTTTACGCTCGCAATGACAGTTGAAAATTGAACTTTTTGGATAACCCCCAGAAATAGAAAGAATGGATTCCCGTTTTCACGGGAATGACACATTAAGGGATTTTCAGGTGAAAAGTATTCAGAAAACAAATTACGACGTCGTAATCATAGGCGCTGGACCTTCTGGCGCAGCCGCAGCCAGAGGTTTGACAAACGAAAGACTAGAAGTCCTCGTATTAGAGAAGAAAAAACTTCCCAGATACAAGATATGTTCTGGAATTATCTTTAAAAAATCTCAAGATATAACCGAAAAATATTTTGGTAAAATCCCAGAATCAGCCTATGTAACGCCGCAACTTCTGAAGGGAGTGAGACTCTGGACTGATAGTAATAATTTTACTGATTGGCCATTTAGTAATGGTGGAGCGCCTAACGTATGGCGTTCTGAGTACGACCACTGGCTTATTAAAAACTCTGGAGCCGACATCAGAGATTGCTGGAGCTTGAAAGGATTTAAAGATTCAGGTGATTATGTAATGCTGGAATGTTACGACATTTCCAGCAATGAAGCAGTAAACATAACCTGTAAATACCTTATAAGTGCTGAAGGCAGCAGGTCGGTAATCAGGGCTAAACTCGACCCTGAGTTTGAAAAGGGTTTAAAATGGTTTATTGCATATCAGAATTATTACGAAGGCAGTTCCGATTTAGACCCTTATTTCTATCATGGTTTTCTGGAACAACGGTATGGAGAGGTCTATGCATGGTTTAGCGTAAAGAATGAATTACAAATTTTTGGTACGGGTGTAAAAAAAGGTTCTCGACTGTATCCATATCTAATTAAATATACAAAAATGCTGGAAGAAAGGTTTGGTTTAAAATTAAAAAAATTAGTTAAAAAATCTGCCTGCATGGGCAATGACATGTGTTCAACAGGCAGGTTTTTTCTTGGAAAGGGGAATGTGCTTCTGGTTGGAGAGTCCGCA
>JAHFOX010000121.1 GCA_023261445.1 Planctomycetota bacterium | reverse complement strand
CAACGTAGCTGATGAATCTGTCTCGGTCACATATTCTGTAGCCAGAACCCATGGCGGTGTGGCATTAGCAGGCAAACAGAGATACCATGTAAAAATTGGAAATAGCTATTACATTTTGCCTATTCAGTATAATAACAGAAATGTTGACGAGACTAATCCAAATACCGCATGGGTCTCTTACAATCCAACCAATTGGTACAACAGCGACAACACCTTAATTACCACAGATGCAGATACGCCGCCTAATATAAATAAGTCCTTTGAACAAAACTGCGAGGGTTGTCATGTAACAGGTTTAGGTATCATCAGAAATGTCAACGGCGAATTTATTTCCACTTCTGAAGAAATGGGCATTTCCTGTGAAAGCTGTCATGGTCCAGGCGAACAACATGTATCCGCAGGTGGTGGAAAATCCAAATACATTGTGAATCCAGAATATTTAGCAACAGATCGAGGCAACGAAGTCTGTGGACAGTGTCATATCCGCGTTATAAACAAGGAAGGTGGAAGTGGCGCTGATTTCGAGACAGAATATCCCTGTATTATCAATGGTGAAGACATTACGCCATATATTCCCGGCAATACTCTGGCAGATTATGTTGAAGAAACAACCTCTGATGGCAAATCAACAGCAGGCTATTGGAACGACAACAATACCAGCACACTCGGAGAAAATGCCTCAGAAAACAACCACTCTCAAAAACATCACCAACAATATCAGGATTTAACTAAGAGTGTACACTACAATTATGCCGGGAACAAATGTTATACCTGTCACGAACCGCACGGTAAAGGCGTAGAGGGTACCCCACAATTATTACAGGAAAGCAGTAATAACAAACTTTGCACAAACTGCCACAGTGATCTGGCAAAGACAACCAAAGAGAATGGAAAGACAGAAAACATACATGCCAAACATTATTATAGTCCAAACGATGCCGGCGGCAGCCTCTGCACAGGCTGCCACATGCCAAAGACAGCTAAAAGTGCGGTGGATAACGACATTTCCTCCCACGTCTTTGATATCATAAAACCAAACACGAGCAAGGCTATGGCAGATTACAACACTGCAAATGGCAAGACGAACAACCCCGCCACGGTCATTACCAACTCTTGCTATGGTTGCCATTCTGACGAGACTGATTATGGTGTTGAGCTATGGAAACAGTGGGAGAGTGAAGATTAACTTAGTGGCATGGACTGTCTAAAATGTCCCAAAAATCAATTTCTGCATACAACCTGTGCTTAAATTTGACAACATAAAACTTTAAGAAAGGAGTTTGTTATGAATAGTATTTTACGTACGTTATTTGTGTTTGCCTTTTTCGCATTTTTAAGTAGCGCCTGCGTGAGTAAGAACCTTTTGGCATCAAGTTGTTGCGGTACAGATAAAGACGGCGGGCAAACAGCCCAGGCAAAGGAACAAAAAGCTGAGTCCGTTAAAGACCCTGTGTGCAATATGGATGTCAGCGATACCAAAAAGGCTCCGTCAGAAGAGTACAAAGGAAAGGTTTACTACTTCTGCTCAGAACACTGCAAAAAGTCCTTCAAAAAAGACCCTGCATCATATATAAAAGAAAAACAGTAGACGATAAAGATAGAGGGCAAAAATATAAATGCACATACCTTCCAGCAGGCACAAATATAATCTTCGCATCTTTAGAAAGGCCTTTTTACCCTGGGCATTGTCTTCTCCAAGGAACCTTTGGATGTCCTGGAATTTATTTAGAAAGGTAAGAAAGAAATATAAATTTAATACTCAATTACAAGGTCATCTTGATTATCCAATCCCGCATTCCTTTGTGTTAAGCCTTACTTCCGATTGTAATCTTACCTGTGATCATTGTTATGCAAGGGTATATAACGAAACAAAGGTTTTGCCTAAAAAAGTGCTGAAAGGTATCCTGGAACAGGCCAGTTCACTCGGCTGTTTCTTTTTTGTGCTTACAGGCGGAGAACCTATGCTGTACCCGGATCTGTTAGATATTTTAAGCCATCACAGTGACAGTCTTTTTATCCTGATAACTAATGGAACTATGGTATCCGAGGATGTTGCCAGAAAACTGTCTCAGTCGCCTCATATAATTCCAGTCGTCAGTCTTGAAGGTGGTTTAGAGGATACTGATAAAAGGCGCGGTGTGGGTGTATACAATCGTATTATGAATGCCTTTGATATCCTCCAAAAAAACAGAATACTTTATGGATTTTCCATTACGGTCACATCGGAGAACTTTGAACAGCTTCAAAGAGAAGAGGTTTTTTTGGAAAAGTATCCTTACGGCACCCGGTTAGGATGTTTCATAGAATACATACCCACAGGAAAGACGCCTGATCCCAGATTGTCTCTAACACCTCTACAAAGATCCTCATTTAGACAATGGTTTTTAAAATTGAAAGAAAGAGCAAATACCTATCTCATTCATTTCCCAGGGGACGAAGAACTTATGGACAATTGTAAGGAGGCAGGAAAGGGATTTATTCATATTAATCCGGAGGGGGACATAGAATCATGCGCCCTTATACCCTCCAGCAAGTACAACGTAACGGAAATGCCGCTTGAGATGTGTTTAAAAAGGTTGTATAGAGACAACCAGCAATGCGCTCATTTATATGAAACACTTGAACACCACCCGTGTATGAGCCACAGGCAAGATTTGTGTTGCAGTGTTTCTGACTGATAACATAGCGTAATATAGCCGCTATCGGAATGGCTTAACTACAAAGAAAAGGGGAAAAGAATTTGTGATTTAGATTTACAATTTGAGATTTTAATTATAAATCGTAATTCGTAAATCAGTTCTGTTTCATTTCTAAAAACTCACAATAATAGTCATTTTTATAGAATACTACGATGACAGACAAAATAACTGACACACCCTGGCATACAATGCAGATTGATGAGGTAACAGGCAGTCTCCGTACTAACATTGACTCTGGACTTAGCCTTACCGAGGCGAAAGACAGGCTAAGAAAATACGGACACAACCAACTGGAAGAAAAGGAAGGCACATCTCCCCTATTGCTTTTTTTGGGACAATTTAACGACTTTATTGTGTGGGTATTAATTGCCGCCGCTATAGTCTCCGGGGTTTTGAAAGAATGGGTTGACGCATTAGCCATTATTGCTATCGTTGTAATCAATGCAATTATCGGATTCATTCAAGAATTTCGGGCAGAAAAGTCCTTAAAAGCCTTGCAAAAAATGTCAGCGCCCTTTTCAAAAGTATTGCGTAACGGCGAAATGCATTCCATCCCCTCCCGCGACATTATGCCGGGAGATGTTGTGCTATTGGAGGCTGGGGATTATGTTCCCGCCGACGGCAGACTATATTCTTCTTTTGGATTACGGACACAAGAGGCTTCCCTCACAGGAGAATCAACCCCTGTCGGCAAATCCACAGAACCGATTCAAAATCCCTCGTTGCCCATTGGCGACAGGAAAAACATGGTATTTATGGGCACATCGGTAACAAGCGGCAAAGGCGCTTGTGTTGTTGTAACCACAGGAATGCACACCGAATTGGGCAAGATTGCAGGACTTATTCAAGAGGCAGGAAAAGAAGATACTCCGCTACAGCGCAAGCTCGAAGCGTTCGGAAAGAAATTAGTCTATTTATGTTTAGGGATAGTGACAATCGTTTTCCTCTTAGAGTTATGGAGA
>JAHFOX010000087.1 GCA_023261445.1 Planctomycetota bacterium | reverse complement strand
CAGGTTCCTGTGGGACACTGATACTATCCATGCTGAGGTAATTGCTGCAAAGGTGGACGAAGACGGCTACTATTCAGTGGATATGAGTGATAATTCAGATGAAAATATGTATGCCGCTCAATTGGCGTTTAAGAAGCTTATACCGGGTGCTTTATTAGAACTTATGTATATTCAAAAGAACGATCAGGACGGTTCTGCAGCAAATGCAACGCTGGCAGGAACAGGTTATGCTCTGCCGAACGATGCCAACGGCAAACCAAACAACGAACCAGGTGTTGAAATTCATGATATCGGCGTTAGGATTGACGGTAAGTTGCCAAATCTTGATGCTATAGACTATACTTTAGAATCGCATGGGCAGTTTGGTGATTATGGCAGTCAGAATCAACAGGCTTGGGCATTTGCGGGTAGAACAGGTTATACCTTTAAAGAGGCATCATGGAAGCCACGTATCGGTTTTGAATATGATTATGCGTCAGGTGATGATGATGCATCAGATGGTGAGCATAACACTTTCGATAACCTCTACCCAACAAACCACTGGCAGGGTAACTATGGTTTTATAGATTTGCTTTCTTGGCAGAACTTGCATGATTTCAGGACCAATTTAAAGGTTGCACCAACCAGCAAAATGACAGCACAGGTTGACTATCATTACTATATGTTAGCAGAGGAAGGCGATGGTTGGTATCTCGCAAATGGTACGCTTGCTACCCCACGTCCAATTGATGCCAATGGTAATTCTGCCTATAACACCAGTAGTGATAATTTAGCGCAGGAAGTGGATTTAACGGTAAGCTATGATTTGTATAAGAACGTGAAAATCTTAGCTGGATACTCATGGTTTGGCGCTGGAGACTGGATTGAGAACAATATAGATGATATTGATACCAATTGGCTGTACTTACAAACCACCGTTACGTTCTAATGTTGTAATGGTTGTTTAATCAGAAGAAGTTAGTTGTATTTACTAAATGGGTGTTGCTTGTGCAACACCCATTTTTTTTGGTAAAATATCTTGTTTATAGTATAGTTTTTATTACATTATTTCAATATAATCAAATTGAAGTAAATTTTGGCATTTATGGAAATGACATTGAAAGAAATAAAGTTTCAGAATATCAGGAGTTAATTATAAATCATGAATCATAGGTATTATCCCACCCTGGATGAATTTAAACAATTAGTCAAAAGAGGTAATCTTGTACCAATTTACCGTCAATTGTTTGCGGATACGCTCACACCTGTTTCCGCTTTTCAAAAGGTTTCTGATGCAGAATACGCCTTTTTGCTGGAAAGTGCGGCAGGCGGTGAAAAGATTTCCAGATATTCCATCCTTGGCGCCAATCCATTTATCGAATTTACCTCTTACGGAAAACGTATCGAAATAAACCGTGGAGATAAAAAGAAAGAGGTGGTGCATGCGGAAGACCCTTTAGATGTTTTGAATAATGAAATGAAGTCCTTTGCTCCTGTCAGGGTGAATGGATTGCCTGATTTTTTCTGTTGTGTAGTTGGATATATAGGGTATGACACGATACGTTATCTTGAACAACTGCCCAATGTTCCAAAGGATGATTTACTACTGCCGGATATTCGTGTGATGTTTTATGATTCTTTGATTATATTCGATCACTTAACAAAAACCATTAAGATTGTTTGTACAGCAAAAATCGGCAAAGACGCTTTAGAAAATATATACGTTGATACAATCCGCAAAATTGACAGTATTATAGATAAGCTACGAACACCGATAATGTCTTTGAGTGATGATATTGTTGTAAGTGATGGAGAGGTTAATATCCCATTTTCATCGAACTTTAAAAAGGATGATTTTCTTAAAGCTGTAAACAGATGCAAGGAATATATTCGTGCAGGGGATATATTCCAGGTGGTAATCTCCCAACGCTTGAAAACGCAGACAAAGGCAGATCCATTTAGTATTTATCGCATATTGCGAGTTATCAATCCTTCCCCCTATATGTTTTATTTGAAAATGGGAAGTTTGAAGCTTATTGGATCTTCTCCAGAAGTAATGGTAAAGGTTGAAGGGAAGAATATTATTGTTAGACCAATAGCCGGTACCAGAAAAAGAGGAAAGGATGATACCGAAGACGATCTGCTTGTGCGGGAATTGATAGCCGATCCCAAAGAGCGTTCAGAACATATCATGCTTTTGGATTTAGGAAGAAATGACGTAGGAAGGGTATCGTGTTATGGCAGTGTGCGTATTGATGAAAAGATGGTGATTGAAAAATATTCACACGTAATGCATATAACTTCAAGTGTATGTGGTAAATTACAAGACGGTAAAACTGCATTTGATTCATTAAGAGCTTGCTTGCCGGCAGGCACACTGTCTGGCGCACCG
This sequence comes from Planctomycetota bacterium, assembly GCA_023261445.1. Classification (GTDB taxonomy): domain Bacteria; phylum Planctomycetota; class Brocadiia; order Brocadiales; family Brocadiaceae; genus 2-12-FULL-39-13. The sequence goes on along the minus strand of JAHFOX010000087.1, from coordinate 6,326 downwards.
AAGATAAGGGCAATGGAGATTATTGATGAAATTGAGCTTACCAAAAGAGGTCCTTATGGAGGGGCGGTTGGGTATTTTGATTTTTTTGGGAATATGAATACCTGTATTACTATTCGGACTATTGTTTTAAAGGGTAATGATGCTTATATTCAAGCAGGTGCAGGGATAGTTGCAGATTCTGTTCCAGAGAGAGAATATGAAGAAACGTTGAATAAAGCTAAAGGGTTGCTGAAGGCAATTGAGCTTGCCGAAAAAATGAATTATTAAGGAATCGCTTAGTGAATATTGGTAGAATTTTACAAATTATAGGAATTATCATAGTATTAGACGCCCTTTATTTTGGAATTGCAAAGGACTCTATGAAGATGGAAGTTCTTCTTTTGTTTGTTGGCGGCATGATTTTTTATGTGGGGCGATATTTTGACAGGAGAAAATAGCAGATTAAGCGTAACGGATGTTGTAGTTATGTTTTTTCTTCAATAATTTCTGCCGTAAAAATGTAAATCTCCACATCCCCATATTTCCATGAGTCGCTTGGCAAGCCAGCCTTGCTCGAACAGCAATAGGAAAGGAATTCTTCCTTACTCCAACCAGTTTCTGTAGCCACTTGCGGTAAGAAACATCCAGTATGATGTTCCTTTCTAATATATATGCCGTGTTTTCCAAGTTCAAAATCTAGAGGATTTTTAATTAGCTTTAACGGTGATAACACGGATATTTCAATTTCAAGATGACTCAGTTCTGATGATTTGATACGATTGAATTCAAACCGGGGATCTTCTGTTGCCGAGGATACAGCCATTTCATAAACTAACTTGTAGAGTGGAATATCTGAGGTGAAACGGCCGATACAGCCACGGAGTTGTCCGCGTGTTTTCAAGGTAACAAAAGCCCCCTGTTTCCCCTGTAGGTCTGGATGGTCGCAAGAAATGGAGGGTATAGATGTCTGTTTTGTTGCGGCATCAACGCTCTTTCGTGCGATATCTAAAAGGATTTTCTTTGCCTGGTCGTTCAAGTGAGTAGAGATCTGTTTAAAATTGGTAAATAACTAAAAAACCATATTCCAAAATGGTGTATTAGGATTTTTCTCCTTCATGGAAAACGTCTGCTGTGAAAACATAAAATTCCATTCCATCCTCCTTCCAGGCATCTTTAGATAGTCCAGCCTTTCGGCATAGTTGACAGAGGGTTTCTTCCCTGTTCCACCCTTGTTCAGTAGCAACTTGCGGGAGGAACACAGCGTTTACAGGTCCCTTACGAATTACAATCCCTTCTTTTCCAATTATGAATTCATCAGGTTTGTTAATCTTCTTTAGAGGGCTTAAAACTGAAATTTCAATGGTAATGTTAGAAGTCTCATTGCTTTCTACGGGATTGAACCGCATGTCATAAGAAGAGGAATTTATTGTATTTTCAATTACAGCCTGAAAGAGTGAAGTTCTGGGCAATATGTATCCTATACAACCGCGAAGTTCGTCACATTTCTTTAATGTTACAAAAACCCCATATTTTTCTTTTAATCGGGAGGTAAGTAGATATTCTGTTGGGGCTAGTTTTGGAGGAGTACCCGTTTTTGTGTAGGTTTCCAGCGTGTTTCTAGCCAATGATAATAGAAATGTTTTTTCCTCTTCGGTTAGACAGAATGAGTGATCAGTGTCTGGGTCTTCTGGTTTACGAATAAGATGTCCTGATTTAGTTTCTTTAGGTTTTGTGAATATAATGGATGCATAACTTACGGAAAACGAAAAGTCCTTGGATTGATGTCCTGATGTATCATAGTTTAAAATCTCGCCTTGCGCATCGTCGGACAGTAATTTTAAAAGTAGGGCTACAGGTATGATCCCACAAGCATTTATTCCCGTTTCCTTTTTATATATCCGCAGGCCTTCAAAATCCTTTGAGATAATTTTATCAAAAGCACCATAGTCCAGCGCTCGGATGTTTTTTTCGATATCTTTTTTGAATGGAACATAACCATATCCCTCGCCATAGTGTGTGAAATCGGAACTTACTACCACAAGCGTTTTATCGTCCGTTAATGGACGGATGGCATTGGCAACTAAATCATAATCGTTGTCTATTAATATGCCCACCATAATAGGAATTAGTTTAAAGTCTTTTAGTACCGTTTGTAAAAATGGCAACTGCGTTTCCAAGGAGTGTTCTCCCTTATATGCGCCTTCATAAGATCCAAAGAGCGCGGGCGCTATTTTTTGTGAAGCGCTATCTAAAGGTGTTTTGGTGGTAGTATTAAGTAATTGATTACAGGCATCTTGGTCTACAGGGACAATACCTAAAGGCGTTTTAAAGTTTTTAACATTAAGAATGGAAACACCTCGGAACCTTTTGCCACTCATAAAATGACTGGGGGAAAGGATAATAACCCTATTAAAACCATAGTCCTTGATAGCACTATAGCTATAAGCCGCTACCTGACCAGAATATTGATACCCTGCGTGAGGAGATATGATGGCAAGTGGTACCCCTTTTAAAATTTGCTTAGGGATATTTTTGAAGAAATTGTTTATCTGGTCTTTCAAGGCAATTTCGTTGCCGGGATAAAAACGCCCTGCTACTTGTGGTTCCCATACCTGTTGTGGCTGAGGCTCTGTTTGAGCAAAAAGTATGAACGGGGTTAATATAGTAATTAAGAAAGAGCTTAACGAGAATAACTTCATAGTATTTCCCTTATTTGAATAATTTTACTAGTATAAAACTTCCAACAAGAAGAATTACAAAGGCTATGGATATAATATTGAAATACTTGTCTATAAAATTCTTGATTTTAGGTCCAAATAAATAAACAAGTCCTGCAACAATAAAAAATCTTCCAGAGCGGCTAACAGCAGATGCAATAATGAAAGTCCAGATATTAATCTTACACGCGCCTGCAGCAATAGTAAATACTTTGTATGGGATAGGTGTGAATCCGGCTATGGCAACGGCTACAAAGGCATTGGCGCTATACTTTTCTTTGACAAAATTAAATTTGTCCGTTACACCATAGAGATTAAGAATGGGTAGTCCTATATGTTCAAAGAATTGGTATCCGATAAAATAACCAAAACAGCCTCCTAACACAGAACCAACCGAACAGATTGCGGCATATTTGAAAGATTTTTTCGGTAAAGAGAACGCAAGCGCCATTAAAAGCACATCGGGCGGTATGGGAAAGAAAGAGGATTCACAAAAGGCTAGCGCAAAAAGCGCAATAGAACCATAGGGGGTATGAGCCCAATGTAACGTCCAATCGTAAAGCCTTCTGTGTAATCCTGTTTTTTTAATTTTGGGTAATTCTATTTGTTCTATTTGATTCACGAAAGCTCCTTGCTCTTGTATTAAACAGGAATTAATTCTATATTTTTCTGAAGTAACATCGTAGCACAAACTCCATTTCCCGTCACTAAATTTTTGTTGTGATAAATCTTGCCAACACCACATGATGGGCTTTTACTTTTCAGGTATGCTTTTTTGATGCCAAAAAGTGTTACCAGCTTTTCTGTTTCGATGGCGCCCTTTATAAATTGAGCAGTAACATCGTTGTTAATCTCGTTGATTACTTTTGACCTCCCTTCCAAAACGTCCTTCCCATCGCCATGTGTAATCCATGCTCTATGTCTTGGCGTTGGTAGTCCGCCAAGTTGTTCCGGACAAAAAGGGATAAAATGGGAGTTCTTCAGAGAAGAGATGAGAGATTTGTTTGTTTTAGATTGTTCATCAAATCGGCAGTTTAAACCCAAAAGACATGCACTGACTAAAATCATTTGACATCGGGTAGTTTAAATAATTTGGGACAAAAGAGTTAACGAAAAAATTTCAACATAAAGTTGTATGAAAGTCAAGTGAAAATCGAATAAGTGGAAGTGTTGAATGAGTAAAAAGAAGCTTCATACTGCATCAGATTGGAAAACCAAATATAGCTGATTAGTTTTGTCAGGGCGGAGATATGGATTCGTTAAATCGGCTTTGGCAAATCTGTCTTTATAGGTAGTTTTAATTTGACAAAGGAAAGCTTTTCGCTATAATAAAAAGGCTTAATATTAAAACGATAATAGTTTATATTTAATCAGGTAAATAATAGTTTGCGTAGTGATAAGATTACCAAAGGACTCGAACGAGTTCCTGCCAGGGCATTGTTGTATGCAACAGGTTTGAGCCGAGAGGATTTAGGCAAACCGTTCATTGGAATTGCGAGCAGTTTTACAGATCTAATTCCTGGTCATGTACACATGCGGTCGCTGGAAAGGGCGATAGAAAAGGGAATTCATGCAGGCGGTGGGATTAGCTTTATTTTCGGTGTGCCAGGCATTTGTGATGGAATTGCAATGGGACATGAAGGGATGCATTATTCGCTTGCCTCAAGAGATCTCATAGCCGATATAATCGAATGCGTAGTTAATGCCCATTGTTTGGACGGTTTAGTAATGTTGACAAACTGTGACAAAATTACTCCGGGAATGTTGATGGGTGTTGCCAGGCTGGATATTCCAGGAATTGTTGTTACCGCGGGGCCTATGATTTCGGGTCGTTACGGGAAGCGGAAATTATCCTTAGTAAAAGATACTTTTGAAGCCGTGGGAAGAAGACGTAAGGGAGAGATTGATGACAACGAACTGTCTTGTTTAGAGATGGAGGCATGTCCCGGTCCTGGTTCGTGTCAGGGACTTTATACAGCCAATACGATGGCTTGTGTGTCCGAGGCATTGGGAATGTCGTTGCCGAGGTGTGCTGCCTCATTGGCGATTTCTTCCGAAAAGGAACGGATTGCCTACAAGAGTGGTCAGCAAATAGTGGAACTTGTAAGAAAGGATATTAATGCCAGAAAGATTATGAATAGAAAGGCTTTCGAGAATGCTATTATGGTTGATATGGCACTTGGAGGCTCTACAAATTCATGTTTGCACATTCCAGCCATTGCAAAAGAAGCTGAGGTGGAAATAGATTTAAAATTGTGTGATGCGATTAGCGCAAAAACTCCACATATAACGAGTTTACAGCCGGGTGGTGAATATTTGTTGGAAGATTTATATTATGCAGGAGGTATTCCTGCAGTTATGAAGCGTTTGTATAATGACTTGAATGACAATTTGACAGTTAGCGGTTTAAGCATAAAGGAGATCGCGAAGGCGGCGGATGTTTGTGATGAAGATGTTATACGAACGAAAGAGAAGGCATATCATAAAGAAGGCGGAATTGCTGTTTTGTATGGAAGTCTTTCACCCGACGGCGCAGTGATTAAACAAAGTGCCGTGTCTGAGAAGATGATGAAGTTTCGTGGGAAAGCAAAGGTGTTTAACAGTGAAGAAGCTGCAATGAAGGCTATTATGGGTTCGCAGATTGCCAGCGGTACGGTGGTGGTGATTAGATATGAAGGACCGCGTGGAGGTCCCGGCATGAGAGAAATGTTAGCACCTACAGCGGCTCTTGTAGGTATGGGTTTGGGGGAATCCGTGGCGTTAATTACTGACGGGCGTTTTTCAGGCGGCACACAGGGTCCTTGCATTGGACATGTGTCTCCAGAGGCAATGGTTGGAGGTCCTATTGCGTTAGTAGAAGATGGTGATGAAATAACTATAGATATTCCTAATCGCAAGCTGGATCTGAATGTTACAAAAGAGATGCTTGCAAAGCGTAAAGCAAAGTGGATACCGCCCAAACCAAAGATAACGCGGGGGGTCTTAGCTAGATATGCAAAGTGTGTTACATCTGCTGATAAAGGGGCGGTCTTAGTAGCAGAATAGAAAAGGTCTTGCAGGGGTTTTTTACGTATGTAAAATCTCTTGTAAAGGAATGCTACCCGGTGGTGTAATGGTAACACTAGAGATTTTGGTTCTCTCATTGGAGGTTCGAGTCCTCCCCGGGTAGCCATTGTATTTATAGGAAGGACCAAGATTCGGCTGTTTTGCGTATTTATTGAAATACCATAGGAAATGAAGAAAACCACAGCAATCGTTCTTGCCGCAGGAAAAGGAACGCGTATGCGGTCGCCGACACCCAAGATATTGCACGAGGTATGTGGAACGACTCTTTTGGAATGTGTTATTGAGGCTGTACAAAAGGCAGGAATTTCGAAAATAATTGTAGTTGTAGGAGATAAAAAAGAAACGGTAAAAGATTGTGTCGGGGGGATGTCGGTAAAAATTGTAGAACAGCAAAAGCAATTGGGAACGGCGCACGCCGTCCAGTCTGCACAACATCTTCTTTCGGGTGCAACAGGTATTGTCATGGTATTAAATGGAGATACCCCTCTTGTTAAACCGCAGACATTGAAGAAATTGATTGATATAAATGCCGAAACTAATTCGGATATAACATTGCTGACAGCT
>JAHFOX010000120.1 GCA_023261445.1 Planctomycetota bacterium | reverse complement strand
TGGCAGGCGTACTTGTGTTGCCAGAAAACCGCTGTGTAGTGTATGCGTGGCGGAAGAGTTGTGTAATTCGCCAGATAAAAATTACAGTAGTAAAAAAATATTATAGAATAAAATACAAGGCAAGCAGCCCCAGTGCACCTCCAAGAAAATACTGTGAAACGTCTTTGATAATATTTTTCTTTTTGATTCCAACAATGCTTTTGTGTTTTTCAATAACCTGCTCAAAAATGTGTTTGAGCTCATCACCTGTAGCATCGTGCTGATATGTTCCGCCCACCATTTCTGTCATTTCTTTCAAAAATTCTGGATTAGGTTTGGTGTAAATAGTTTCTCCGTCTTCGGTGGTTTCGTAACCTGTTACGTTACCTTCTTTGTCTCTTTTGGGTATTGGCGATGCCTTTTTTGGATCTCCAATACCAACTACATATATAGCAATGTCCTTCCTCTCTATCAGTAGTTTTACTGCCTCGGCTACCTGGCTTCGTGTGATGAGTTGTTCCTCGCCATCTGTGAGGAGGATCATTACCTTTTTTGAATTCTCTTTGCTAAAGGTATTCATTGCCAGTATGAATGCGTTGCCTATATTCGTTCCGTAAGGTACAAATCGAACATAATTTTCGTTAATCATGTTTAGTATTCGCAGAAAGACTCTTTCGTAGTCGTTGGTAGGGTAAGGTAAAAGCGAAAATGCCCGTGCTGCGAATACCACCAGTCCAACGCGGTCGTCTTCAAGGCTTCTGACGAGTTTGGAAATTTCTATCTTTGCGCGCTGGAGACGATTGGGTTTCACGTCTTCTGCAAGCATGCTGATAGAGACATCCAGCACAAAAACTATCTCCAGTCCTTCTTTTTCGTGGTGGTCTATTGTTGTTTGCCATTTAGGCTGTAAGATTACTAAACCCAAGGCACAGCAAGCGGCACTGATGCTCGTACCTTTTAATATGTTTCTGTAAACTTTGGGGATTCTACTAAATTTATTTATTAGGGATTTTTGTCCAAATGCCTTTAACCATGACGCCTTTCTCTTGTAAAGAAATAAGTATAAGACGAAGATTATACCTGAAAGAGTGTAGACAATAATTTTGTATTCTTCGTAGTTGAAAAATAACATACGGCTACTTAAAGTTAAATTTTACTTTATTTGATAAAATTTACAATTTTAGATTTGTGATTTACGATTTGTTTTTGGCATGTTTTGGATTAGAGAATTACCACCGTATTTTCTGTTCGCCGCTGTACTTATATTTTGTGCCCCATGGGATGAGCTTCAGCGCTTCGATTCTGTCTTCCCGCTCTTGTTGTTCCGGGCTAAACATGGTATTGAATTGCTGTTCGCCTAACCGCATTCTTTCAAGGTTTTTCTTTGCCTGAAAGTCGTTAGCATCAATTTTCAATACCTCAGCATATTGCAAGGCGGCGGTAGAAAAGTCCATATCGGTTGCAATGATGTTTGCGTTGTTATAAATTGCCCGTGCTTTTAGTACAGGGTCGTCTGCTTCCATAGCCTTTCGATATTCTGCGGCGGCATTCTTTCTGTTTTCCATTAGTGCATACAAAACCCCTTTATTATAAGAAATCACAGGGTCTTCTTTTTCTGTTTTCTTTAAGATTCTGTATGCTGCGGAACTTTCAAGTTGTTGAATTATAGACAGGGCATCATGGTATCTTCCCATCTTAATTTTTCCTTCCAATCCTTCAATTGTTTTGGATTTTTTATAGTATCCATAACCATAGAACAAAAGGGAGGAGGATAGCGCTAAAAGAAACAATTTTGTAATTCTTTTTCCAAACATAATCTTCTCCTGTTTATTTCCGTTTTGGTTTTAGTCTTTTATATATTATATACTCCTCGTCTGCCTCTTCTTTCATTCCTACTTTACCATACACGATACTGAGATTGAAATGGGCAATGGCACAATTTGGGTCTGCATCAATGGCTTTTTTATATTCCAATATTGCATCATCATACATTCCTTTTTTCAGGTAAAGATCGCCAATTTCGTTGTGCACATCGGCAGCATCGGAACCTGCTTCTTTTGAAGCAGCAACAGATTTGCTTTCGACAGATGATGGCTTTTCTTTTGCAGTGGTTTTGTATGCTGGTGGAGTGGTACGTTTACGTTCAGTTGCTGGAACTAACAATGTTACCTGTTTGATTTCTTTCTCGCGTAGTAAACTAAGTTTAGCCTCTTTACCTGCAGTTGTTTGAATCAGATTTTCTAGGTGATTTTTATTTTCAATCTTTTCGCCATTCCATTCTGTGATAAGGTCTTCTGTCTTAATACCCGCATTTGCCGCAATGCTTCGCGGTATGACATTGACAACAATTGCGCCGTTCTGTGAGTTTTTATAACCGAACCATTCTTTGTTTTCATTAGTAAGGTTGCATAACATTAGTCCAAGAGAGTTATGGGATTCCAAAAACACAATAGCAGTTCCTTTGCACCATGATGTATGTTTCACACCGTAATCAGTGCCTCCCAACTCACCGTATCCCTGCCAAGATTTTGAGGCGCCCGTGTCGTACTGAACATTAATTACCCCCTGACCACCCACTGCAAAGGCTTTTTCTTTTATTTTTAAAGCTAGAATATCGTGTCCTGAGAAGCCGAATTCGCCCAAGCTAACCTCCCCCAGTTTTTTGTAAGCAACATCAATATTGCCTGCACACACGAAAATATCTTCATTCTTTTGCGCACCAGAAGGTTGCACACCCTTTTTTGGTTCAAGTGATGCTTCTTCCTTTTTAAAAGGAGATATATCTTTAAAGAAATCGGATGTGGAACTGCAACCTGCCATGAAGATAGCGAGTCCTAAAAGGATAAATTTTATTTTGTTCATTGTTTTGTTTATTCTTTCTTTTTAAATTTGGCTTTATTACTAATTTAAGCGCACTTCCTAAGCATGAAATATTTATGCACTGGCCGCACTACCTTTACAAACACCTTTTGTCCAGCATGCGCTGTTTTTACAGGCTCATTATATTCATTTCTGATGTCAAACAATACCTGATCAAAATCTTCACACAGGTGTTTTCCTATTATTTCCACGGAGGTATTTCCCGAGATATTATTTTTAGCTATAACCTCAGCTAGTCCATCTGGAAGAACATTATTAATCATACCAAGATAATCGTATTCTTTAATGTAGAAATTTCCCGGATGTGTTGTCTGGCTATTATAACCTTGATTTCCGAAGAAGAAACCTGTTCCGTATTCCCTGTGGCTGACCTTTTCTAGTTCAGATAACCATCTTTGGTCATAAACATATCCAGCAGGGTTTGCAAAGTAGCGATCCAATGCCTCCCTGTATACCCTTGTAACAACGGCAACATAGTATTGACTTTTCATGCGTCCTTCTATTTTCAATGCAGTCACTCCTGCATTAACCAATTCTGGAATATGTTGAATCATACAAAGGTCTTTGGAACTCAAAATAAATGTACCGCTTTCGTCTTCCACGATAGGATATGTTTCGTCAGGTCGTTTTTCTTCCTTAAGAACGTATTGCCATCGGCATGAGTGTGAGCAATCTCCAAGGTTTGCATGTCTATTTGCCATAAAACCACTCAGGAGGCAACGACCCGAATACGACATGCACATAGCGCCGTGCACAAATACCTCAGTTTCTATCTCGGAATTGTTCGTAATCTCTTTGATTTCTCCAAGGGTTAATTCTCTGGCAAGTACTGTCCTCTTTATACCTTGTTTATGCCAGAATTCAACGGA
>JAHFOX010000086.1:4009-8778 GCA_023261445.1 Planctomycetota bacterium | reverse complement strand
GGACTTCCGTCGCAATCTTTTATTTTTAGTGGCAATGCAATCAACTCATAATTACCTGCTTTTACATTACTCAAATCAAGCCCTTCGATGATGATAATGCCTTTTCTCAAAAGTGTATGATGTGTATCGGCATTTTTATTCCCAAATTTATCTATGGAAAGGTAATCTACTCCAACAAGTTTTACATTACAATCTACCAGATGTTCAGCGGCTTCTTTTGTAAGATAAACAAAATCTTTTTTAAATTCTTGAAGTTTCCAATATGTTGAATTGATTGTCTTAAAAATTACACGTCTACCATCTCCAAATTTTAATGGTTTTATCTCCCCCAAATCAATCTTTTCTTTATTTTTTATTTCAAAGACTGTGACGCCTCCAACAAGAGACTCTAAAGGAATCTGATCAATCTTGACGCCGTCTTCTTCAAAATGGTATGGGGCGTCAATATGGGTGCCGCAGTGTGAGCCAAATTTTAATTCAGATACATTACAGGAGTTGCCTTTGGAAATCAAGCGTGTTTTTTGAATGGATACCGCCGGATCTGTTGGCCATGTGATAAGCGTGTCCGATATGGTAAGTGTAACGTCGTAAAAATTCATTTCATATTTCCATATTTTCGTGTTTAAGCGGTTATATTTTCAGTCTTTTTTGCGATTATTTCAATTAGGGCCTGATGAATACTTTATCAGCAAGTCGGTATTGAGGCAGGTAATGTTTTAATGCGGCTGATTGGAGGGCGAGAAACCGGTCAGGTGTTAGCGAGAAGTAAGAGTTACCGCAAATCTTAGCATCTCATTCTTATTAATATCAGATGTAAGGCAATAGGTAACACCATCTTCTTCCCATAATATAGCATTGAATCCTCGACAATTTCCTAAATAAAATTCTTTAGGACCCAGTTGGGCTCTCTCAAGGTTTCTGAATGGGAAACCACTATTACGCACAATTTGGAGAGATAGTTTATTGCCACCCTTATCAAATATAACACAGGGACTTGTCGTTCCACACAGACTGACAGGTATTCCACCAACAACACGGATTCGATCAGCGTTGAGAAGCGGAGACGAATTACTTAACCCGGCATTCATACTACTACCACCAATATACTTATTAACATTACCAACAACGGATGTTTCTTCATTAAATACCAGATTGTCGTTCACCGCCACAACATGATTTTTTACGGCATTATCAACAATTGATACAGAGTCATTATTATAGTTATAATAGATAGTATAATAAAAAATGCCACCTGCTATGGAAAGGAGAAGCGATGCTGCTACTGCATACGAACGGACAGAAAATAACTTGCGTATTACTTTTTCTTCATGAACTATTTCTTTGATTGTTTGGTCTGCTTTTTCAGTATCAATGGAATTGAGTCCTTCAATAATCCTACTATATAGGTGTGGAGGAACTGTTGTATTCGTACAATATGCTTTTACCAGAGAACGTGCACCCTTTTCAAATTCGTATCTTTGCCGGCAATCTTCACAACTATCAATATGTCTTTTTATTACAAGATAATGATTCTCATCTAATTCATTATCCATGAACTCATAAAGGTATTTAACAACTTCCAAACAAGACATTATTTCTCCCTCTTAATAAAACCCCTATCTTTCGCATACTCCCACAGCTTTTTTTGAAGCAATTTCCTACCACGATTCAATCTCGATTTTATAGTTCCAATTGGCACACCCGCAATTTCCGCAATTTCTTGATAAGACAGTCCTTCAACATCAGAAAGTAAAATTGCTTCGCGATATTCAACAGGCAAACCATCTAGTGCCTGTTTTACATCATCTTCCATCAAGTTACCAAGGTCACTATATTTATCTTCTAAAGTATCAGTTAATTCACTGGCATCCCTATCTTGTTCATAGGCTAAATTTGAATTAACTGATTCAATATCTTCGTAAAGAACCTCGTTTGGTGTATTAACTGCCTTCCGATACTTGTTTATAAAGGTATTTCTAAGTATTTTATACAGCCACGCTTTTATATTTGTTCCTTTTTGAAAGGTATCGAAAAAACGATATGCTTTTAAATAAGTTTCCTGGACAAGGTCTTCAGCCTCTTCTTTATTGAAAACTAATCGCAATGCCGTACTATAAAGGGAGTTGACGTGTTCCATTGCAACTTCTTCAAATTCTTTCCTTCTGCTATTTTCTTCCCCCATCGCTTGCGATTTCCTCTTTTTGAAACAATAAAATATTAAATAAAGTTCCTATTGCCGCAAAATATTATATAAATTTAAATTTCTTACTTCAAGGGAATATAAAATTTGTGAGAAAATCGGCTTCTTTATATTATAAGATGATGGCTAATTATTAGTTCGAATGGATTGTGTTGACATGAGTTAAGGCTCCACCGCAATGCCGTGAGAAGCTATCTTTTGGACCCGTATTCTACGGTGGTCTACCCCATGATAGTCTTGTACCCTTCCACGTTGAGAATTGTACGTTTACTAGCAAAGACGGGTTCCCAAAAAATTGTTATAGGTCCTTAAAAATAACGCCTCGAAACACGTACATGGCAGAGCCTATATTAAAAGTAACAGTAAAAATATCTTAACAACAATTTTATTTCTAATCAAGAGAAAAACACTACAGAGGTGGATTCTCTTGACATAAAACATTGATAACGTTAACATAATCCATATGAAACTCGGTGCAAGTTATTTTGCCAATCGAATATTACGTCACGTCCGTGAAGACATGGGAAAAATGGTTGACGATGGGTGTAATTTTGTCGTTCATACCATGAGTGAACACGATATTACATACCACGCCGGAACAATAATAGATATTGTAAAGACAAGCCAAGATATTGGTTTGGAAGTTTTTCTTGATCCGTGGGGGGTGGGACGTGTGTTTGGCGGAGAGTCATTTTCCACTTTTGTGGAGGAGTATTCTAATTGCAGACAACGATTAAGTTTTCCTGAGGGTGAAATAAAAATAAACAAGGCGTGTTTAAATTCAAAGACATTTAAAGACAAAATGAAGGCTTGGATTGAGCTTGCAGCAAAAACAGGAGCTGAAGGTGTATTCTGGGATGAGCCACATTTGTTCTTTGGAGAGTTTACACATCTATTTGGAAGTAAAAAGAGAGATATCTGGGGATGTACCTGTGAAGTATGCAATGATATTTTTAAGGAGAAATACGGTTATGAAATGCCATTTGATTTTACCGATGATGTAAAGGCATTTCGCCAAATGACTATTGTTAATTTCCTAGAGTATCTTGCAAATGAGGCATCAAAAAAAGGATTGAAAAATTCAGTATGTTTATTTCCTACAACGGATCCAAGATACGGCATCTACGAATGGGAACGGGTTGCTATGATTAAAAGTATGGATATCTTTGGAAGCGACCCCTATTGGTATGCTTACAAGCAGAATGTAAGTGAGTTTGTAAGAAGTGTGTCAAACAGCGTGCTAGCACTTTCAAAAAAATACACCAAAGAACCGCAGATATGGATACAAGGCTATCGGGTACCTGCAAACAGAGAAGAGGAAATTGTAACCGCCGTGGACGTGGCTTACGACGCGGGAATTCGTAATATAGCCACGTGGAGTTTTGAAGGAACAGATTGTATGACTTATGTAAGGTCTGAACGTCCTGAAGTTGTCTGGCAGAATGTTCGTAAGGCATATCTAAAATATAAAGATAAAAAATAGTTTTGCTACGAATTTACACAAATCTACACGAATGGTAAGCAAAAATAAAGTAAAGGAAATTGATAATTCATACGTAATTATTTTTCATTCATACAGGTTCGTGTTCATTCGTGGTTAAATGATTATAAAATGAATGATAGAATAAAAGAAATCGCAAGACGATCATTACAGAACGATGCTGTCAGTCGTAACGACGCCTTTTATCTTACACAGATTGAGGGTGATGAGATTTATGATTTATTTTATTGGGCTAATCGGATACGTTTAAAGTACTTTGGCAGTAGTGTAAAGGCATGTTCCATCGTAAGTGCAAAACAGGGACGTTGTACAGAAGATTGCAGATTCTGTTCTCAATCCGCTCATTATCACACCAGTATAGAAGAATTCCCTCTCTTAGAAACAGACAAGATACTTGATGTTGCCAAATGTGCAGAGCAAAAGGGTTCTAGTTCAATTGGTGTAGTTACAAGCGGATATAGTATAAACGACTCAAATGACCTCAACAATATTTGCAAAACAATAAAAGCCATCTCTAAGAATACATTTGTCCAACCACATGGTTCCTTCGGAATATTGACAAAAGAAATTGCAGAATCCTTAGCAGAGAGTGGCTTAAAAAGAATTAACCACAACTTAGAGACGTCGGAAAGTTTTTTCCCAAAGGTATGTTCAACACATACCTTTGCCGATAGAGTAAATACCATTCGTATTGCAAAAGAAACCGGACTAGAAATATGCAGCGGTGCAATTTTCGGTATTGGAGAAGGAATGGATGATCGTATTAATCTTGCTTTTACGCTGAAAGATTTGGATGTTGATGCCGTTCCTCTTAATTTTCTACATCCAATATCAGGCACACCTTACGAAACATGTCCTCCAATTACACCTATGGAAGCGCTAAAAATTATTTCCGTATTCCGATTTATTTTGCCTGACAAGGAAATCAAGATTGCAGGCGGTCGGGAAAAAAATCTCCGTGATTTACAATCATGGATGTTTTATGCGGGCGCTAATAGCACTATGATAGGAAACTACCTGACTACAAAGGGAAGAAAGGTCGAAGATGATTTACAGATGATAAAGGAT
>JAHFOX010000086.1:0-3909 GCA_023261445.1 Planctomycetota bacterium | reverse complement strand
AAAAAATCTCCGTGATTTACAATCATGGATGTTTTATGCGGGCGCTAATAGCACTATGATAGGAAACTACCTGACTACAAAGGGAAGAAAGGTCGAAGATGATTTACAGATGATAAAGGATTTGAAATTAGAATTATCATAAAAGATACCTGCGTGCTTGAACGGTTCACAACTAAATTATTTAATTTTCTTGATCTTTTGAACGCGGAGGTCCCTGTGGGTATACTCTAACAATAGTTTCTGCCTTGTAATTATTTAGTATTCTATAGGTAATAAAATAAGTGAAAATATTTATGTTATTAAATATCTGGTTAAGAAACAAATGAGTAGCGAGACCTAATGTAGAAAAAGACAAAATATAATTAAAATTGGAAAGAAAACACATAAATACCAAGACTAACAAAAGTTCATAACTATGAAAGTATAAATAATTTTTTTTATTTCACCATTTTCGAGTGCATTTACAAACCTTTTAATATTAAATCCTCTACAACCATTTTTATAAAAATCCCATATATGATCAATGTCTACCAGCCAACCGACTAAGAAACAAGCAATACTTGGAGAAATTGATTTCGTCGTTAGAAATACAGCAACACCCGTGACAATAGATACACCCAAATGGCTTATAGGTTTCACAAATAATTTTCCTAGTAAAGAGAACAAACACTAATGTTTCTTAAATCTTCCACTAAAAAGTTGATAAGTTTTGGTTACGAACCCAAAGAAAAGAAGGAACAAAATCAAGAAAAATCCGCATGCGGTAGCAAGGTATAAAAATAACGTGTATATTGATCCATAAAAATTTAAATAAGGATTTGCTATAGTAAAGGCGGTAAATGCTAAAAATACTAAAACAAGGACGTATCTTATTATGTTACTGACTGTAAACAATCTCCTTCCGTGTTTATGCCTATGTATATGAGCATGTTCGTGTTTAATAATAGTTTTCTGAATATTATCCATAAGGCAATATCTCAGACATAATTAGAGAAAAAATATCTTGGTAAATCATTATAATTAACAACATATCACAAAATCAAGGAAACATTTACCTGATGGGAATAGACTTTGCTAAAGAGTTAAAAACACTAGAAGATCATGCACTGCTCCGTGAATTTAGAACTATTGAAGGTTCACAAGGTACGTATATTCAAATAAACGGCAATTCCTATCTCTCGTTTTGTTCAAATAACTACTTGGGGCTCGCTAATCATCCAAAAATAAAACAAGCAACCATTGATACTATTAATCAATATGGCTGGGGTACAGGCGCATCACGATTAGTTTCTGGGAATATGACGCTTCATCAGAAACTTGAAAAGAAAATTGCAGAATTTAAGTGCACAGAGGCTGCTCTGCTATTTCCGACAGGTTATATGGCTAATTTGGGTGCTATTAGCACTATTGTTTCAAAGGGAGATATTGTAATTGGCGACAAACTAAATCACGCAAGTATCGTTGATGGATGTCGTCAATCAGGCGCAATGTTTCGTATCTATCCTCACAACAGTGTAAACCAATTAGAATCTTTATTACAAAAATCATCCATATACCGCAGAAGGCTGGTTGTCACTGACAGCTTATTCAGTATGGATGGTGATACAGCCCCATTGCCTGAGATTGTGAATATTGCAAAAAGATACGACGCCATAATTATGATAGATGATGCCCATGCTACAGGCGTGTTTGGTAAATATGGAAAAGGTATGATTGAACACTATGGTCTTGAAGGAAAAATTGACATCATTATGGGATCATTAAGCAAGGCAATTGGTAGTATTGGTGGATTTATTGCTGGAAGTAAGTGCCTTATAGACTTATTAAAAAACAAGGCAAGGCCTTTTATCTATACAACAGCACTACCGCCTGCTGCATGTGCCGCATCTTTAGCTGGACTAAATCTTATTCAGGAAGATACATCTCTTATTGATAAATTATGGAAAAATATTAACTTTCTAAGGTCTCGATTATCTGAATTTACTAATAACATTTCAGTGCAAAGCCCTATTATTTCTATTATCGTTGGGTCGTCGGACGATACGCTAAATCTGTCTGCCAAGCTATATGAAGATGGCATCTTAATCCCTGCAATTCGACCGCCTACTGTACCAACAGGCACAAGTCGATTACGTGTTTCTTTAATGGCTACCCATAGTGAGGACGACATTGATAGATTGATAGCTGTATTGAAGAATGTTGGATTTTTAACTCATAAAAACAAACTATAATAAAGATGAATTATGCATAGACCAACATGGGTTGAAATTGATTTAAGTGCCTTGAGACACAATTTGTTAGCCATAAAGAAACGTGTTGGCAAACAAACAAAAATCATGGGGATTGTTAAAGCCGATGCCTATGGTCATGGTGACTACGAAGTGAGCAGGGTTTTGTTAAACAACGGCGTTGAAATGCTTGGTATAGCTATCATTGAAGAAGGTATTTCGTTAAGGGGAAAAGGTATAGAATCGCCCTTGTTAATTCTGGGTGGTATCTTTGAAGAACAAATAGATGACGTTATTCAATATAATTTAACACCGACTGTTTACGATTTAAAACTTGCTGATGCATTATCAAAAAGGGCAAATCACTTTAAGAAAGTTGTAAAAGTTCATGTATATGTAGATACAGGGATGGGAAGCATTGGTGTTCGATATGATAAGGCTGTAGAATTTGCGAAGGCTTTACAAGACATGAAAAATCTCATAATTGACGGTATCTACACACACTGCTCTTGTTCAGACGATAAAGAATCGGAATTTACTAATTTGCAAATAAAAAGATTCAAAGATTTAGTGGTAGCCATGGATACAGTCAAATCGCCAATTCCACTAAGACACATGGCAAATAGTGGAGCAATATTATATTATCCTGCTGCTTACTTCAATATGGTTAGACCTGGTCTATCACTGTATGGATTATATCCGTCAGAAGAAGCACCAAAAACTATAGATATCAAACCCATTATGAGCTTTAAAACAAGGGTTATTCATATAAGAAAAATGGAACCAGGCGATGCTGTGAGCTATGGCAGGACATGTAAAATTACAAAACCAACCCGTGTTGCGACTCTTCCCCTAGGATACGATGATGGCTATAATCGCTTATTGTCAAATCAAGGGAAAGTTATTATAAAAAGCATAAAGGTCCCCATCATCGGACGTGTCTGCATGGATCAGTGTTTTGTGGATGTGACCAATCTAAAAGATGTAGCCGTTGGAGATGAGGTTGTATTGTATGGTAGCCAAGGAAAAGAAATGGTGTCTATAGAATCAATTGCCGAGCAGTTAGGTACGATTCCTTATGAAGTTACTTGTAGTATAAGTAAACGTGTGCCCAGGATATACATTAACGGAAATAAAATTAAATGACGGTTGGATGATGTTCTGAAATCCAGCATAGGTAAGTTTTCTCAGACCGTATGTAAGACCAATTGTGAGAGGGAAGAATGGGAAGGAAGTGGAGTTTGGGAGTAAAGCGGGATGTGTCCATATGGATGGATTTATATTTTTAGACCCGCTTGAGCACAGGACATTTGCAGAAGAAGAGTTCGTAAAGAAGCATGTAGAGACATACAGGAAGCGATTTGGAAAAGTCCCTTCATCATTCACAGCAGATAAGAAATATGGTACAAGAGATAATAGAGAATATTTGGAGAGAGAAGGAATTCGAGTTAGATTTAAAGCACTTGAACGGAGGCGAAATCGAATAGAAGGGGGTTTTGGTAATGGGAAAGAGCACTACGGACTAGATCGAGTGCTCTATAGCTTAGGAAATATGGGTGAAACTGGGACTCTTAGGGATGAACCTGAAAACAGCACTCAGAAAGATACAACTCAAGCCATTAGCATGCTAATTTGCACAAGAAATATGATGTAATGTAAGATATCAACTGTTAAAAAGAAT
>JAHFOX010000119.1 GCA_023261445.1 Planctomycetota bacterium | reverse complement strand
TTGAATTATTATAGTGAATCATTATGCATTAAATTTATTGATCGAAAGAATTGCAGTAATTATTGTAAATTTTCAAAGGATTTGTTGCCTTGTCAATCGTATTACTCGAACCTCCGCGTCCCAAAAATCCAGACCGATTTGAGGACGTAGTCAATGCCCCGTTATCAGCCTGCCTGTTTACGGGTTATATAGCTTCCGTCTTACGTAAAAACAAGATAGATGTTGAAATTGTCAATGCTCATTTATGTAATTGGTCAATAGAGGAAACAATTGCATACATTTCAAAAAAAGATTTTCGGCTTTTATGTGTCCATACGGTTTATGCATGGGGAAACACACAAGATGTGTTTAATATGCTGTATACCCTGAAACTTGTAAATATAACGTCTCATATTAACCTTTATGGATACTATCCTACCTTTGCCTATAAAAAGATTCTTGTAACCTTTCCATTCATAGATTCAGTAACAGTTGGTGAGCCTGAATTTACTATCCTTGAGCTTGCAAAGCTTGCTCTGTCAGAGAAAGATATACCACTGGAAATTAATATTGAGGGATTGGCATCAATTAATAAAAATGAAATGGTTATTTTTAATCCTCGTCCCCCAATTCTGGAATTAGACCACCTCCCGCATCCTTACAGACAGGACATGGAACTCCATCGTAAAAAGGGCATTGTAACATATATTCAGGGAAGCCGTGGTTGTTATGGGCATTGTACGTTTTGTTACTTGAATCCGTTTTACGGTCAGGCAAACCAATGGCGCGGCAGAAGCGCAAAAAATATTTTTGAAGAAATTTCTGAATTGTACACAGAACATTCTATAAGGAATTTCTACTTTTCAGATGCTAATTTTTTCGGACCCGGAAAGACCGGAAAGGATCGGGCTATTACACTGGCAGAACTTATTCTTGCCAATAATCTGGACATCCATTTTGGTTTCGAGTGCCGCGCAAACGATATTGAAGAACACTCACTCTCAAGACTTGTTATAGCTGGTCTTACACACGTATTTCTTGGTTTAGAAAGCGGCGACACAGCGTCTTTGAATCGGTTTAAAAAACATATTACCGTTGACGAAAATAAACAAGCCATTCAATTGTTACGGGAATACGGTATTGAGCCTACCTTTGGTTTTATTATGTTTGAACCAAACTCCACGATAGAAAGTGTCAGAAACAACTTTGAATTTTTGAAAGAAATGGGCATTATGACCAAGCCTGCCGTAACTGCTCATTTACTGCATCACAAACAAACCCTTTTTAAAGGAACACCGGATTATCAGTCGCTGAAGGATGAATTAACCTGCGAAGGAGTTTCATTTACGGATTATGAAGCAATTTACAGAATAAAAGACCAGAAAGTTGATGCCTTCTCTGAAATAATTTCTAACGCATGTAAAAATGCCTTATCTTTATTGCCAAAAAACTTTGATTGTGATGGGACGGTGGTATCAGGTAAAAACGCTGAATCGGCTTTATTAAATGTTGTAAATAACACACTAATTATTCAATTTGAAAAAACCCTCGCTGATTTTGAAGCGAACGCAGTTATTTATAATCCAGAAGAAATCAGGAAAACTGTTCAGAAGTTGACGTATGAAATAAAATCTGTATTTTGTAAGCACCAAACCGTCAGCGAACGGCGATCGGTTTGCGCTTAATTATTTATAGTTTTTGTTTGCAGATTCAAATGATTTTCACCTGAAAATCCCTTAATGTGTCATTTCCGTGAAAACGGGAATCCATTCTTTCTGTTTCTGGATTCCTGCTTCCGCAGGAATGACATTTTCATGCTTCTTTGTGAGCCGAGGGCTCATGAATGTTTCATTATTTTATGACATTTTAAGGATATTTTTCATTTATATGAGAAAGTGAAACGATGACTAACACAAATCATTCAAACTTTGACTACATATTAGACCTTAGTTGCGGTTACTGGAAATCACACGTCCTTTTTACAGCCGTGGAATTTGACATCTTTACACTCATTGGTAAAGGTAATCTTACTGCCAAAAAAATTTCACAATCCATTCACGCAGATGAACGCGCCACAGAGATGCTCCTAAATGCGCTTGTTTCCCTTGAATTACTTGTTAAACATGAAAACTATTTCAGTAATTCCCGGATATCAAATCTCTATCTTGTCAAAGAGGAACCCCATTATTTGGGAGACTCTCTGCACCATTTCCATAATATAATGGAAAACTGGACAATGCTTCGGGAGACTATCGAAACAGGGAAAGCCGTTTCTCTGAAAAACTTACCTGAAGATGCAGACCCTCACGACACCAGAGATTTCATAACGGCTATGCATAATATTGCATCTGTAAAGGCAGATGAACTATGCAGTAAAATTGATTTAAAGAAATCAAAGATGTTGCTGGATCTTGCGGGAGGTCCTGGCACTTACGCCATTGCGCTTGCAAAAGCCAACCCTCATTTGAAAGCCGTTGTTTTTGATTTAGAGCATGTAATCAAACTCACCATGGAGTTTATCAAGGCTGTTGGTATGGAAGACCGCGTTACCGTACAGTCGGGAAATTGCCTTGAAGGCAACTTTGGGAAAAACATATATGATACCGTCCTCGTCTCAAACCTTTTACATAGCTACAACCCCTCAAACAACACAATGATACTCAAGAAGTGTTGGGATGCCCTGAAAGACGGCGGGCAGGTTATTATCCATGAATTTGTTTTGGGTGAAACTAAAACACAACCGCAATTCGCTGCGCTTTTTAGTTTAAACATGCTCATCGGCACACAGGAAGGCGCATCTTACGCCGAATCTGAATACAGGACATGGCTTAAAAACACAGGCTTTAAATATATCAGCAGGGTGGGTCTTGAATACAATTCGACTCTGATTATTGGTTCTAAATAACTTATTCAACTAACTCTTTTCTGGAGCATAAAATGTTTGTTTTGAAAAAGATTATTTCCCAGTTATTTTCACCTGCGCCGTTGTGTCTGGAGATATTGCTGGTAGGGTTATTTTTCCTCTGGTTTACACGGAAACAGAGAACAGGAAGGATTATTGCTTCGGCTGGAGTGTTTATTTTTTTAGTCATGTGTTACAGTGCGGGTCCAAATATACTTTTAAGACAATTAGAAAATAAATATCCGCCGCTCTGTCTGTCTGGAACCTTTGACACCGCGGTTGGCAGTGATATTTCCTCTGTTAAGTGGATTGTCGTTCTGGGCGGAGGGCACATATCTGATCCAAATATTCCAATTACCAGCCAGATATCAGAATCAACCTTGGTGCGTCTTATTGAAGGCATTCGGCTGTATAAGAAGATACCCGGAAGCAAACTTATTTTATCAGAAGGAAAGGTCTTTGATGTTGTTGCAGGGTCAGAAACAATGGCTGAGGTTGCTAAAGCTATTGGGATAAATCAGGAAGATTTAATTTTAGAGTCGGAGTCAATAGATACAGCGGACGAGGCTCAAATAATTAAACCAATGGTTGGGGACGGTAAATTTATATTGGTTACTTCTGCCGTTCATATGCCGCGTTCAGTAGCCCTGTTTGAAAGGCTCGGAATGCACCCGATCCCGGCGCCAACAGATTATTTGGTTATAGAAAGCCAGAGTGCCAGTCCGGGTGATTTTTTCCCCAGCTCCGCCGGAATGAAAAGAGTTGAAGTTGCCTTGCATGAGTATATTGGACTTATTTGGGCAAAGCTGAGGGGGCAGATATAAAAGTTACCTGTCGTATTTGCAAACTTATTTTTTCATTAAGCATGTAAGAATTTTGAAGCAGGCACAAACAACCCCCTGAATCCCCCTTTAATAAGGGGGAATGTCAGGAAATCC
>JAHFOX010000018.1 GCA_023261445.1 Planctomycetota bacterium | reverse complement strand
ATTTTCACCCAAGAGTGCATAAGACTGTCGTTCGCCGTTGACTACTTTGTATAAATCTATTGACAACCAACAAATAAAATTATAAAGTCCTGAAAAGGATAATATACATAAGTAAACTTTAAATCTGAGCAAGGTTGCTTTCCCATGGTTAAATTACAAGAGAAACCCATTTCACTAAAACAAAACTATTATTCGCCTTCCGAAATAATTGATATTTTTAAGGCAAAAGAAATAGACAAAGAATGGTCTTTTATAGAATACAAACCAAGTGATACGTCAAAATTGACTCATTGTTATCATCGTTATCCAGCTAAATTCATTCCGCAATTAGTTGAACGATTGATGGGTGAATATCTTAGCGACGTCTATGAACCGCATGTTAATGACCTCTTTATGGGTAGTGGGACAACTCTTGCTTGTGCAATTGCAAGAGGGTATAGGGCAAGTGGAACAGATATAAATTACGTTGCGGAACTCATAACTAAGGTTAAATGTACACCATTAGAGCCCAAGTATTTGAAAATTAAGATTAACAATATTCTATCTGATTTGAGCTTTTTGGAATTGCCGCTTTTCCCATCTAAAATAAAACCTTATATTCCTTCGGTGAATCTCGAAAGGATTGATTATTGGTTTAAACCAGAGGCGAAACAGGAATTAGCTATTATTCTGGCAAGGATTATCGAAGAAAAGGATACAAAAGTTAAAGATTTTTTCACAGTTTGTTTTAGTCATATTTTGAAAATAGTTTCTATATGGCTTATGGGTAGTACAAAGCCTACAAGGGATATGTATAAAAAGATTCAAAAGCCATTCATTGCATTTAAAAGGCATCTTATGAAAATGGAAAGAGGAAATGAAGCATTCTGGAAGGTTGTTCCTGAAAAAATCAAAAACAACTTAAAAGAATACTTGTGCATAAAAAGAGCCGATGCAAGACACCAACCAGCAGAAGATAATACTGTTGATATACAGATAACATCAAGTCCTTATGTAACAAGCTATGAATATGCAGACCTTCATCAGTTGAGCACAATTTGGTTAGAATTTACGGATGATCTTAAGAACTATAGAAAAGAGTTTATTGGAACAGCCTATAAATCCTATAATTCGAGGTCTTTGAAAAGTGAAATCGGTAAAGAAATCGTTAATAAACTAGAAAAAAAAGATGCAGGAATGTTTTGATGAAACATACAGAATTTTAAAACTAGGCGGTAGATGCTGCTATGTTATTGGTAATTCAAAGTTGAAGAAGATAGAGATTTTAAATGCTGAGGTCTTTGCAGAAAGTCTGCAATATTCAGGTTTTATGATAGATAGGATTATTAAGAGAGAAATCCCATCAAAAATGCTACCTTCAACACGCGATAGCGTGAGCGGTCAGCTTGTTAAGGCAACAGGCGAAAATTTAATTAAAAGCTATGGAAAGCGTACGCACATCAAAACAACTTTTTTATCAATTAGCAGGGCGGCTTAAAAAAATCATTGCTGGTTTATCTGTTTCAGAAACAGATAAATGGTGTGGTTTTTATCAAAAAGGCGGAAAGCGATTTGCTTACATTTTATTAGCGAAACGAAAATCTAAAATAGATATATGGTGTTTGGGAAATCTTGATTACATAAAACAAAAGTATGCTACAAAAATAAAATTTAAGTCAAGACAGGAAACATCGGGCAGTTTTGGTAAAGATTTTCAAATAAATTTTGTAATTGAAAATTCAGAAGACATTGAGAATGCAATTTTGTTACTTGCAGAAATTTCAAATAGTTGGACGAGGGAGGAGTTAATATCAGCATTTAATCTTTATTGTAAAATACCTATTAACAAAATAAACCGAAATAATACCCAAATTATTGAGTTTGCTTATTTGTTAGGAAAGACGCCAAAGGAAGTTGCTAAACGATTTACAAATTTTTCTAAATTAGAGGCAACAGTAAATATATTAGAAGGAATAGAAGATGAGGATAAAAGCACTTGGACATATTTTAATGAAAATTGGGAAAAATCAACTTTTGAAAGTGAAAATAAAATTATTGACTTTGAAAACAAACTAAAAAATATTACTGAATTTCCAAAAGGCAAAGAACGAGAAAGTATTATAAAATCAAGAATTAATCAAAACTTTTTTAGAAGTGCCGTATTAAGTTCTTACCAAAATAAATGCTGTATTACAGGTTTGCCTTTGGTGGAATTGTTAAACGCAAGTCATATCCTACCTTGGGCTACTGATGTCACTAATCGTTTAAATCCCCATAATGGTTTATGTTTAAATGTCTTGCACGATAGGGCTTTTGATAGAGGTTTTATTACCGTAACTCCAAATTACAACATAAATATTTCACCTTCTATCAATGCTTTTTTAGATTATAAATCAGTTTCCGATTATTTTTCTTGTTATCAAAATCAAAAAATTATTTTACCCAATCGTTTTCTACCCGAAAAATCATTTTTAGAGTTTCACAATCAAAATATTTTTAAAAAATAAAAATCAATGACATTGAAATAAAAAAGGAAGTATAAAATGTTAGACAGGGAAGTAGTAAAAGAATTTTTAGTAGGACAATTTGAAGATGGGGACCTTATTCCAGAGGGTATTGATTTGGCTAAATTAGCAGAAGATTTTTCAATTTATGTTGAGAACGACTATTATGAATGGTTACAAGACAATTTCAAAAGTTATTTCTATCAAACAGGATTTGATTGGAATAATGTAAAGGACAGATTAAAGAATAGACCTACCAAGCCAATATAAATGTGATTTAGTTGTTGACCCAATGGCTGGTAGTGGGACAACCATTGATGTCGCAAGCGAATTAGGCAGACTGGTTATTGGGTATGACATTTCTCCTTACCGAAAAGATATTATCCAGAGTGATGCACGTAAAATTCCATTGGAAAACAACTCCGTTGATTTTGTCTTTATAGACTCACCATACTCAGACAATGTGAAGTATTCAGACCACCCTGATTGTATCGGGAAGGTATCCTGTGAAAAGGA
Source organism: Planctomycetota bacterium (assembly GCA_023261445.1). Taxonomy (GTDB): domain Bacteria; phylum Planctomycetota; class Brocadiia; order Brocadiales; family Brocadiaceae; genus 2-12-FULL-39-13. The sequence continues at coordinate 28,600 of JAHFOX010000018.1, read as the reverse complement.
AGAATTCTTTACAGAATTGGAAAAGGTTGCAAAGGAGATATATCGCATATTGAAGCCTGATAAAGTTATGGCATGGCTTATTGGCGACCACTGGAGAAAGAAGTCGGGATTTATTCCGGTGGGTATCAAGATGTATGATAGACTTTGCAAATATTTTGAAACTGTAGATGTTGTTTGTGTTACAAGGCGAAATCAGACATCTAATACTGGTCTATGGCATAAAAGGGCAAGGGAATTTAATTTTTATCTAAGAGGTTTCAAATATCTTTTTATTATGCAGAAAACAAATCAGGAGGCATGATGAAACCACATTTAGTAGAAATCAGAGATTTTGAAACTCAGGAAAATATTGTTATTGATATGGAAGGACCTTATCATTCTAAACACAAAAGAATAGGTGAACATATATACGGGACAATTTTATATATAGATGATGTCCCGTATCATCTTGAAAAATACATCCCCACAGGAAAAGAAGTAAAAAGATTCAAGGCAGAGAATGAAGGCGATGCGCGGTTTTCAAAGGGAGGTTTCCTCTATCGCCTTGTTCCATTTACGAAATAGCAACGGTTAAGCTTGCAATGAACCCCAGTCACCCATTCCATCAGTTTGCCATGAACCCAGGGATAATGGGCATTGTAGGGGCCGCTTTTTTTATTCCTCGTGTTTTTCAGGGCTAAACTTCTTTTATTTCACTACGGTTTCATTCCTAACAGTTTGCCAAGTAAAGTCTGTACAGTTAGCTTCTTCGCCCATTCTTTGAGATAATCAATATCCAGATTTTGCTGAATTTCTAAAATCCCCAGGGCATCTTCAAGGTGTTTTTCTATTTCTGATTCCTTAAACCAGAGCAGTTTCTTCAGGATAATATCCTCAGGTGAAGAAAAAACAATTTCTCTTCCTGTGTAGGTATGCCTTTGTCTTCTCTCAAATCTTTTCTTATCAAATTCAACATCCCGAAGCATCCAGAAATCCACTTTTATACCTGAATCAAAATGGATCATATTGAACATACTGTGGTGGTCAAGAGCATCCCGAATAGATTCTGCACTGATATAGAAATCTTTTCCAAATGTTTCTACAAGCGGTTGTATTTGATCTGATTTTATTTCCACCACTATGTCAAAATCATGGGTAAGCCTTGGCTTACCAAAGAAAATAACGGCTATTCCGCCAGTAATCATATAAGGAATTTTCAGGCTGTTTATTCTATCTATAACTTTTACCAGCAAATCTTCCTGTATCATAACCAAATCTTTCAAATATCTTTTGCTTTAGTTCTGTTTCTGTTATCTGTGGGTTCGATTTTATTATATTCTGCCTGCATAAATTAACTGCCATTTCATAAAGCTGGAATGCGATCTTCAGCCTTTTTTCTCCTCCCATTTTACGCAAATTTTCTATATACACTCCTTCTGTCCATGTACTGATATTCCTGTACTGAGAATTTTTATTACGTTCCTTATCTACCATTTTTCCTTCTCTATATGTAAAAATTAATATTTCAGTTCGGTAAATTACTCAGATTTCTGCACCTTTCCATATCCCTTTGTCTTCCAGTCCTTGTCATAAATCGTAATATAATCATCCTTGATAATCACATGCTTTTTTACCTTTCCCTGATTATCGTAAATATCAATTGCCTGACGTTCTGCCTGATTATCTTCCGCAGGTGGCAAGGGTGCGCAACCAGTAAGCAAAACACAGAGACCTGTTATAATCGTTCTATTTATTGTACTTTTGCTTATCATATAATAAAATGCATTTGAACACTGATTTGCCCAGATTTTCAGAGGGTAGAGACGCATCGCAATGCGTCTCTACAGCGGATACATCACCTTTTCGGTGAAATCTTTATATGTGTGTGAATATTTGTTTTATCGTGTTTATCAGCGTTCATCTGCGTCCTATTACTGTCAATATTATATCTTGTCCTTATTTCCTGTATTTTATCCCTTAACTCAGCCGCACGTTCAAATTCCAGCGCTTCTGCGGCATTGAGCATTTCCTGATAAGTTTTACTTAAATCTTTCTCTTAGAGATACTATTAAATCTTTCAAATTTACAAATTTTACTGTAACGACACCGTATTTACAAGAAAACGGACGGTTAACGTCCGATGCGACAACAAAGTTTTCTCCATCAGGATATTGCCTTCTAAACGAAATTATGTTTTTTGCATCAAATTCAGATTGGCTAAACTTGCATTCAATTGCAATTGGAGTATTTTGACGAATAGTTAATACAAAATCCACTTCGTGCCCGCGTTTATCCCTCCAGTATAAAACCCTGCGCGTCTGTAAATTCGCCTGCATCTCGTTGAGTACAAAGTGTTCCCATAAGTAACCTTTATCTTCGCGCCTCAACTCAGACCATCCACGATAATAACAGACAAATCCTGTATCAAAGGCATACACCTTCGGCGCTGAAACTATCTCTGTAGAACGACGGGCGCTGTATGGTCTGATAATATGAACTACAAAAGTTGCCTCTAAAATAGATAAGTAATTTGAGATTGTTGTCCTGCTTACTTCACAGGGACGTGCAAACCTATTCGCCTCAAATATGCCGCCGCTCTGAGCGAAAAGCATCTCTGCAAACTTCATAAAGGAATGCCGCCTTTCAAGCCTGAAAAGCTCCTGAATATCTTTTGCCCAATACGCATCCATCCACTCCTGGAAATCGCTTTCGGGTATTCTCTTTGCCAAAAAAAACGGCGGTAAGCCCCCCTGTTGAAAACGATGTGTCAAATCATCTTTGCTAAAATCTGACATATCCTGCGAAATCATGGGGGTTAACCATAACTCAACCTTACGACCTGTCAGCGTATCTCTGAACTTTGTTGAGGCGCCAAGCGTTGATGAGCCGGTAGCGATTATCTTTATATCTGGATAATGGTCAGATGCAATCTTTAATATTTCTGACGGATTAATAAGGCGGTGTATTTCGTCCAGTATTACTTTGCGGCCGTGTAAGCCATCTAAAAATGATTGGGAATCCTCCATCATCCTTCTTACTCTGGGCAGTTCACAGTCGAAATACTCCACTTTCGGAAGGCTCTGACACAAAAAGGTCTTACCCGCACGACGTACGCCAGAAAGCCATATTACAGAACGGCCCTTCCACGCACGGTTTATTCTTTCTATCCAGAATTTTCTTGTCACCATATACAACAATAATAGTATTTAGTGCTACTATACGCAAGTATTTAATTTTATGGGATAGAAACCATCTTTTGATATTGTCTCTATAGAAATGTCTAAATTCAACTTTTCGGTGTGGTTTTCCCGCAAGTGCGTTCATATTTTGATATTGAACTATCTACGCCATACCTTGCTCTTATCTCTTCTATTTTATCCCTTAACTCAGCCGCACGTTCAAATTCCAGCGCTTCTGCAGCATTGAGCATTTCTTCTTCCAGTTCATTTACAAATTCCTGCGTAATATATTCCTCTTCACTTTCTGCAACGGTTTCATAAACAATCTTGTGTGACGAAACCTCATCTGCTATACCCTTCTTGATTTCTTTTTGTATGGTTTTTGGCGTGATATTGTGCTTTTTGTTGTATGCTGTTTGAAGTTCTCGACGGCGATTAGTTTCATCTATCGCCCGTTTCATCGAACCTGTTATTTCGTCCGCATATAAAATCACCTCCGCATTTACATTCCTTGCCGTTCTGCCAATGGTTTGTATCAACGAAGTTTCGGAACGCAGGAAGCCTTCCTTGTCTGCATCAAGGATTGCCACCAGCGAGACCTCAGGCAAATCCAGTCCCTCTCTGAGCAGGTTGACGCCTATCAGCACATCGAATTTTCCCAAACGCAAATCCCTTAATATAGCAACCCTTTCTATAGCATTTATTTCAGAATGAATATACATGCCTTTTAGACCTTCTTCTTTGATATATTCACTCAAGTCTTCTGCGAGTCGTTTAGTTAAGGTCGTTACAAGCACTCTTTCTTTTTTCTGCACACGTTTCTTAATTTGTTTCAACAAATCTTCTACCTGTGTCTTTGCAGGTTTCACGTATATTATCGGATCAACGAGACCTGTTGGACGAATAATCTGTTCAACTACCTTGCCCTTACATTTTTTAAATTCATACGGACCCGTTGTTGCCGAAACAAAAAGGATTTGATTAATCTTTGACTCCCACTCGTCAAACCTTAAAGGACGGTTATCCAGCGCAGAAGGCAATCGGAATCCGTATGCAACAAGGGTTTCCTTGCGAGCCCTATCCCCATGATACATACCTGCAATTTGCGGAATAGAAACATGAGACTCATCAACAATAAGAAAGAAATCTTTGGGGAAATATTCAAAAAGCGAGTATGGCGGCGACCCCGGCGCTCGTCCACTGAGATGCCTTGAATAGTTTTCTATGCCGTGACAATACCCAACCTCAAGGAGCATTTCCATATCATATCGTGTACGTGCCTCAAGACGCTGTGCCTCTAACATTTTGTTTAGGGCTCTCAATTCTTTCAAACGGTCGTTCAATTCATATTCAATGGATTTGACCACCCGCTCAATTTTTCCTTCAGGCATGACATAGTGTTTTGCCGGGTAAATAGACACTTCGGTTACCTCTTTCAAAGAGCTACCCGTTGTAGGATTTATCATGGAAATCCTGTCAATTTCGTCTCCAAACAATTCTATACGGTAAGCAATTTCTTCATAAGCAGGAAATACCTCCACAACATCCCCGCGCACGCGCAATGAGCCGCGCACAAACTGTAAATCATTCCTCTCATATTGGATACTGACAAGCTTTCTCAAAAGCTTGTTGCGTTCAATCGAATCGCCTTTACAAAGACGGACATACATGTCCTGATAATCAGCAGGAGAACCCAAACCATATATACATGAAACACTGGCAACAATAATGACATCTTTCCGCGACATGAGGTTACTCGTAGCGGCAAGGCGCAGTCGGTCAATTTCCTGATTAATAGTAGCCTCTTTCTCAATATAGATGTCACGTTGTGGAATATACGCTTCGGGTTGATAGTAGTCGTAATAGCTAACGAAATATCCTACGGCATTTCCAGGGAAGAAACTTTTAAATTCGCTGTAAAGCTGGGCGGCAAGGGTTTTGTTGTGGGTCATAACCAGCGTTGGTTTTCCCAGTGCGGCAATTATGTTTGCCATAGTAAAGGTCTTGCCGGAGCCTGTAATGCCCAATAGGGTTTGGCAATTGATATTTTTTTTATAACCCTCAACCAATTGTTGTATCGCTTGTGGTTGATCGCCCTGCGGCGTGAAAGAAGAAACTAGCTTAAAAACAGACATAGACTACTCTGTTAAGTTTAACTCACCGCAGAGACGCAAAGGACGCCAGCAGAACATGGAAAATTAAGAAGCCGAGATGTTGAGAAAACAAAATGCTTCCTAATATCCCAACTTCTCAACTTCACAATGTCCATCCGTCTATACGCTTTCCGTGTTATTCCGTGGTAAATACTCACTCTTTATAATACTGTGAAGATTTATATCTTGAAAGAAATTCATCAATAAAGACCTTAACCGTAGACGCAATTGGTACAGCCAGCAATAGCCCTAAAAATCCCAGCAATTGACTGCAGATTAGGATGGAGAGGATGACTACAACAGGACTCAATCCTAACCCTTTCCCCATAATACGCGGCGTTATTACTGTACCTTCAAGTATTTGTCCAATACCAAAGGTTATAACAATATATATTATATGTCTGAAATCGTGAAATTGAAAAAGCGAAAGCGCAGAAGCAAGTGCAATTCCCGTCCCTGTTCCAACGTACGGAATCAGATTGCCAAACCCACCCGCGAAACCTATAAGAAATGATAATGGAATTCCTGCTATTGTCAAACCGACGCTATAAATAAGAGAAAGGACAAGACAGATAATAAGCTGACCTCTGAGAAAATACCGCAAATTGTTATTTACTTTAGACAGGAGGCTTATTGCCTTGTCTCTTTTCGATAATGGGAAAATGTTCTTTATGCTCTGGGTAATAACATTAAAATCCAAAAGCAAGTAAATAGACACAACACTGAATATAATAAAATTAACAATAATGCCTAAGAAACCAAAGGTGCTATAAAAGATGTTTTTGATAATATTCAGGAAAAAGGCGATAACTTGTGGAATATATTTCTTGAATCCTTCTGCCAATTCAACTAAACGTATCTTTTGCAAACGGGATTCCTTTTCGGCATAAGTCTCTTGTACAGAGGAAAGTCCCTGTTTTTCGCGCTCATTTACACCTGTTTTTTTCTCCAAAAAGGGTTCTACAGTTCTATTTGTTGTTTCGCGGTCGGGCTTAAAAACAGGTTCCATGCGCTCTTTCAGGAGGGATTCAACTGATTTGGCAAGTTCTACATTCCCATATTTTCCCATCCATGTCTCGACGGTAGTTTCGTACTTTGGGTATTGTTTCTTAATCATGCCTCCAACTTGGTAAATCCCTTTTGTAGTCTTTGGAATTGCATACGCCAAGAATCCTGCCGTAATCATCAGAACGGCACTAATAATGAAAACAATTCCAAACCCGCGATGTATATGTTTGTGTGTAAATGGCCAGCACCTGCGTTCAAAAAAATCCACTACAGGATCGAAGATATAAGCAATGATAAATGCTAAAAGCAGGGAGATAAACGTTCCCATCAGAAAATAACATAGCGCAAAAAAAACAATAATAGAAATACCTATCAGAATTACGCGAATCCATAAATTTTCTAATATTTTTTCCCGTTCTTTTCCCATAAACCCTATTCTTGTTTATTCAAGCTGACGTTGACTGTGTCTGAACCAAATTTTACATGGTTCCTTATAGACTCTATTATAGAGCCTCCGATACCTCTTATATTAGATAGTTCGTCTATGGATTTAAAATTGCCGTATTTTTCGCGATAAGCTACAATCTCTTTTGCTTTCGACTCGCCCAATTTAGGCAACAATACCAATTCATACCAAGGAGCGCTATTTATGTCTAGTTTAACTTTTATATCCTCAGGACTAAGGCAACTCACGATCTCTGTTTCTGGCAGCCACCAATGGTAATCCATGCCTATTTTTATTATAATGCCTATAAACAAAGTCGTACACAAAAAGAATATAACAATAAGTTGTTTTCTTGTGGGAGAGAAATTACTGGACGGCTTTTGTGATATTTGCATAATATCTGTTTAAGAGGGAAAATATTACAGATTTAAGGTAGATGTTATGTTGAATCCGCTTGGGTGTCAAGGGAATTATTTGGTCAAGAATACAAAGGTAGTTTAAAATAAACGTCACGGATTGCTTTTTACAAATTTCCTGATATTTTTCGTACTTTTTTATCTACGTAAAATCCGTTATATAAGAACCGTAAAAACTTTCCCATTATCCTAATCTTCTGGTGTGAAAAAATGGATAGCTTCTTGAAAAACAAAACTATAGCCTCAATTGTAACACCGCTAGGCGAAGGCGGCATTGGGAAGATTATCGTATCCGGTCAAGATGCTTTAGGTGTCGTTAATAAATTGTTTGCAGGAAAAGGAATTGACGCCCTTCGCAAAGCATCCAGCCATAAGCTCTATTACGGGCATATACATGACAAAGGGCAAAGGATTGACGAGGTTATTCTAAATGTAACTAAAAAGGCAGACAGTTTCACAGGGGAAGATATGGTAGAGGTAAATTGTCACGGAGGTATTCGCGTGGCAATGCGGATATATGAATGTTTACAATCTTCGGGCGCAGAGGGGGTAGAGTGGAATTCCTTACTATTGCAGTCCTTCGAAAATAATAAAATAGATTTTATCCAGAAAGAGGCGCTTCAGGAAATTGTCAAAGCACATACAAAATTAAGCGTAAAGATATTGTTGGATCAATATGCCGGGGCGTTATCAGATACGTTAAGACAGGGGCTTGAAATTATTGAAGGAATCAGGCAGTCTTTAAGTAGTGAGGTATCTTATCAAAAAAATGAAATAGCACACACCCACCAAAGCTTTCCCCCCTCAAGGTGGAAAGAAACTGATGCTCAACCACTAGATATATTCCCCTCCCCTAGTGGGATGGGGCTAGAGCGAGGGGGCGACAATTCCGATGTGCCATTTTCTACCATGGCAAACCTTATTGGGAGCTTATTAAAGACAGCTTCACTCGGTATAGCATTGACCACACCGCAGGTTTTAGTAATTCTGGGCAAACCAAACGTGGGCAAATCAACCTTAATCAACGCTATTCTTGGTGAAGAACGGATGCTCGTACATCATGAACCCGGCACTACACGGGATTACGTAAGCGAATTTATTTCTGTTGAAGGTATCCCATTTGAGCTTATAGATACGGCAGGTATGCGGGACACCAGCGATGCGCTGGAATCAATGAGTATCGAAATGACGCAGGAACAACTCCAACGTGCAGATAAAGTAATTGCTGTATTTGATAATTCCAGGTTTTTTGATCAAGAAGACAAGGGCGTCTTGAGCGCCTTAGATAAATGGTTAATAACAAAGGATTATAGTGGTTTGAAACAAAAAGCAGATATTTGCAAGGTTATTCCTGTGGTTAACAAATGCGACCTGCCTGCAAAGTTAGATGTGAAAATGGTTGAGTCTGGTATCGGACAATCTGTGTGCCGCATATCTGCATTGAACAAGAATGGGCTTGAAGATTTAAACAGAAGACTTGTAGAGAATTTTGATACTGCGTACAAACCAATGATGCCTGTCTTATTCAGCAAGAGGCAATATTCTTTATTATCAAAAGCGGATGATTTAATTAAGGAAAATAAACATCATCTGACCACAAAAAAAGTATCTGCTAAGGCGCTTCAAATAATCAACGAATTAAAGGATATTTTTATGATGTGTTTAAAAGGAAATGACAGTCCACCACGGAAAGGCACGGAATATCACTGAAAAGACAACATATAGGCAAATAGTTTTTAGCTGAACCCTAACCGCTAATAACAGTGTAATTCCGCGATATCAGCGGTGAACTCTTACTTGACTAAAACTGATTTATCCTTTAACAACGGCCAATTCAAAGATTCGCGTAATTTGACATAGCCCTCCGCACAGCGCCTGGCAAGGTTTCTTACCCTTCCAATGTAACCTGTACGCTGAGTAACTCCAATCGCTCCCCTCGCATCAAGCATATTAAAGGCATGTGAACACTTTAAGACGCAATCATAAGCGGGCAGCACTAAGTCTTCTTTTAAGAGCCGCTGGCATTCTTTTTCGTGCATATCAAAGAGCTGGAAGAGCATAGCAGTATCTGCTACCTTAAAATTATACGTGGAAAACTGAACTTCATCCTGTTTGTGAATATCACCATAAGTATAACCCTTAGCCCATTCGAGGTCAAAAACGGATTCTTTTCCTTGTATAAACATAGCAATGCGTTCGAGTCCGTAAGTAAGCTCTAGCGTGATAGGGTTAAGTTCAAAGCCGCCTACTTGTTGGAAATAGGTATACTGAGTAACTTCCATCCCATCAAGCCATACCTCCCAGCCCAGTCCTGTAGCGCCAAGGGTTGGAGATTCCCAATCGTCTTCAACAAACCTTACGTCATGTTTAACGAGGTCTACTCCAAGAAACCTTAAACTGTTCAAATAGATTTCTTGTGCATCATCAGGAGAGGGTTTGATTATGACTTGAAATTGATAGTAATGCTGTAATCTATTGGGATTTTCACCATATCTGCCATCGGTTGGGCGTCGGGAAGGCTCCACGTACGCGCACTTCCATGGTTCTGGACCTAATGCCCTTAGAAATGTTGCGGGATTAAAGGTTCCCGCCCCCTTTTCAATATCGTAAGGCTGCCATATCACACAGCCGTAATTAGCCCAATAATTTTGTAGTTTCAGTATAATTTCTTGAAAGGTCATAACAATTCTATCATATCAGAATTCAAATTCGGTATTGAGACGGAGTTTATCACGATATGTTTATCATGTCAAGCGTTAAGCATACAATCCGCTAAATCTCACCAAAATATGAAATGAAACTGTGATTGTATTGACAATACAATCTAGATTTGTTAAGTTTAAAATTCAAAATGAATATTTAAAAATCCATAGTTAAGTAGTGTTTATTAATCCGGGAGTCATTTATGAATAATGAAGCCAAACACGAAGAAAGTTTTGAATTTCAAGCGGAAATAAAGAAGTTACTGAATATCCTTTCGCACTCTCTCTATACGCACAAGGAGGTATTTTTAAGGGAGCTTATTTCAAACGCATCTGATGCGCTCACCAAAATGAAATTTTACTCTCTCACGAATACAGATTATGAAGGAAAAGACCTCCCTCTTGAAATCAACATTGATTGCGATGAAAAAAATAAGACCTTAACGATTAGTGACACGGGCATTGGGATGACAAAGGATGATATCGTCCGGAATATAGGAACTATAGCAAAATCCGGTTCGCTTGAATTTATAGCAAATTTATCCGAACAGGCAAAGAAAGACTCAAATATTATTGGACAATTCGGCGTAGGTTTCTATTCCGTATTCATGGTAGCTGATGAAGTAAGAATCAGAACAAAATCTTACAATAAGAATGAACCTGCGTTTGAATGGCATTCGGATGGCACAGGTAAATATTTTTTAAATCCGATTGAAAAAGAAAAACGTGGAACAGAAATCATAGTCCACCTGAAAGACGAAGAAAAAGAATATACCGAAAAGACCAGAATTCAATCCATTATTAAAAAATACTCTAATTTTGTGAGCTTCCCCATCATGGCCGGCGGCGAGATGACCAATCAGATTACAGCCATTTGGAAAGAGCCGAAAAAGAATATTACTGAGGAGCAATACAACGAGTTTTATAAATTCATTTCAAACACCGAAGAATCGCCCCTTTTCCACCTCCATACCTCTGCCGAAGCGCCTATACAGTTTTCCAGCATACTATACTGCCCCCCTACAAATCACGAAATCTATGGCTTTAAAAAACTGGAAAATGGCCTTCAATTTTACTCTAACAAAATCCTGATTCAATCGGACTGTAAAATACTGATGCCCGAATATTTGAGGTTTGTCCACGGGGTGGTTGATTCAGCCGATATACCACTAAATATTTCCAGAGAAACATTTCAGGACAACAGGATAATCCACAAAATTAAGAGCGTCCTTCTTAAGCAAGTATTAACACTCTTGCAGGATATGGCAAAAAATGAAAAAGATAAATACGAAACATTTTGGAGACAATTCGGAAGAATCCTGAAGGAGGGAATGCACTTTGATTTTGAAAACAGGGATGCTCTGGCACAGTTGATGAGGTTCAATTCGTCAACCTGCAAAGATTCCAACGGTTTGACATCTTTGAACGAATACGCAGACAGGATGAAACCAGATCAAAAAGAAATTTACTATATTACAGCAGTAAACCGGGAAACAATGGAGAAGGGCCCTTATCTGGAGATATTTCGCAGAAAAGACGTGGAAGTGCTTTATTTAACAGATCCAAACGATGAATTTCTCCTAACAGGCCTGCAGGAATTTGAAAAGAAACCCCTCCGTTCTGCTGACCAGGCAAATCTCGACCTATTAAAAGACAGCGACAAAAAAATTGTAGATACCTCCGCAGAACCTCAAAATTACGAAGAAACATTTAAGCATCTTTTGAAGACAATTAGGGTAACGCTTGCAGATAGAGTCCTTGACGTCAAGGAATCACACCGATTGGTTGACAGTCCATGTTGTCTGGTAAATCCTGACGGTGTGCCAAGTGTTCATGTCCAGAAACTTATACAAATGGTAGACAGTAATTACAAAATATCTAAAAAAATCATGGAGATTAACAGAAAGCATCGGATGATTCAGAATCTTGCCCGAATGAACGAGAACCCCAGCTATCAGCCATTAATTGAAAAGATACTAAATCAGCTATTTGAGAATGCGCTGATGCAGGACGGTGTCGTATTCGACCCCACATCCATGGCGCCCCGACTAAACGAGCTTATAGAGGAATTGACGAAGGCAACGCTCGGAGAAGGAAAGAAGATTATTATTTAGAGGGTATGTTTTCTAATAGCTTTTAGAAGCAAAAAAGCCATGAGATTCAAAAATCTTATGGCTTCTTCATTTATGAAATCTGACCCCATGGGGATTTGAACCCCAGTTCACAGATCGAAAATCTGTTGTCCTAGACCAGGCTAGACGATGGGGCCATTTTATAGACTAAAATGGTGAGGGCAGATGGATTCGAACCATCGACGCCCGCCTTAAAAGGGCGGTGCTCTGCCAACTGAGCTATGCCCCCGTTATTACAGAAAGATAATTTATACCTTGAGTATTTCCTCTACCTTCTTTTTGACTAAATCGTTAAGCTTACCCTCAAATTCGTGGATAATCTTATTTATATCTTCCTTAGCGCGTTTAGCATCATCCTCTGTCAGAACACCTTCTTTTTCTTCCTTATCAACATGTTTATTGGCGTCGTGCCTTACATTTCGTAAAGACACCTTTGCTGTTTCTCCAAATTCTTTTGCATTTGCGGAGAGTTTTTTTCGCCGTTCCTCATTCAAAGGCGGAATCACGATACGCAAAGCTTTTCCGTCAACCGAAGGTGTTAAGCCAATATCTGACTGCAATATGGCTTTCTCAATATTTGAAATTATCGTTGAGTCGTAGGGTTTAATCATTATAGACTGCGCATCAGGTGTTGAAATGACTGCCAATTGCTTTAAGGGAGATAAAACCTCATAGCACTCCACTTTTATATTTTCCACCAATCCTGTGCTTGCCCTGCCTGTTCTTAAGCCTTTCAACTCCTCCTGCAAGTGTGTAACGACTTTTTCCATCTTAGTTCTTGTTTCCTTGCATATTAATTCTTTTGGCATAGTTCGTTATTCCCCGATATACGTCCCGACCGGTTCGCCCAGAATTGCCTTTCTGATATTCTCAAGTTTGCCCATGTTAAAAACAATAATCGGCATTCTGTTTCCCATACTCAGGGAAATTGCTGTTAGATCCATTACCATAAGTCGTTTACCCAAAACGTCCATATACGTTAGTTTTTTATATAATTTGGCAGATACGTTTTTCTTGGGGTCGTCTGTATATACCCCTTCAACACCGGTTGCCTTTAACATTACATCAGCATTGATCTCAATCGCGCGCAAAGCGGCGGCGGTGTCAGTCGTAAAATAAGGATTTCCCGTCCCCCCTGCAAAGATAACCACATTTTTTTCTTTTAAGTATTTTAAACAATTCCGCAAAATAAATGGTTCTGTAATATTTTTAATCTCAATGGCGCTAATCACATGAACCTTAATATTAAACTCTTCTAATATATCCTGCAAAAGCAGCGCATTAACTGCAGTGGCAATCATTCCTACCTGATCTGCCTGTATCCTGGATTTGCCTTTATTACTCAGTTTCGCGCCGCGAAGGATGTTCCCGCCACCAACAACAATAGCTAGTTCGACGCCTAGCTTAATTATTTTTTGAATTTCTTTGGCTAACGCAACAAATTGTTTCGCTTCAACTCCACGACCATTTTCGTTGCCAAAACTTTCGCCACTTACCTTTAATAGTACACGTTTATATTTAATCTTGCTTTTCATGGATGGGGAAAAAACAAAACGTTCTCAACCTGCTAACATTCTCCTACTTCAAACCTGACGAAACGATTTATTTTAATATTTTCCCCTATTTTAGCAATATTTGCAATTAATAAATCTTGTATTGTTTGAGTGTTGTCTTTTATGAAGGGTTGCTCCAGAAGGCACGTCTCTTTATAAAAGCTCTCCATTTTCCCGGCAATAATCTTCTCAACTATATTCGCAGGCTTCCCTTTGGCTTCTTCCATAAATATCTTTTTTTGTTCATCTATAATATGATTTGAGATGTCCTCTCTTTTGATGGCAATCGGTTTTGTAGCAGCTACCTGCATGCAAATGTCCTTTAAAAGCTGCTGGAAGACCGCATTCTTTGCCACAAAATCCGTTTCGCAATTAAGCTCTATCATCACACCTAATTTCCCGTTTGTATGAATGTACGTTCCGATTCTTCCCTCTGCCGTTACCCGCTGTTCTTTTTTAGCAGCCTTAGCAATTCCCTTTTTCTTAATAATTTCTAAAGCTTTTTCAAGGTCGCCCTTAACCTCGTCCAAGGCGCTTTTACATTCTAATATGCCAGCGCCAGTCTGTTCTCTCAATTTCGTAATACTTGATATATCCGCCATTAACATCCTCCGAATATTTGTAATATAAAACTATCTTTGCTCTCTGAAATATACCATATAAATCATGATCTTATAAAAACAACCAAAGAGTGGAAATTCTTGTGAAATGTTTTAGAAGGTAGTGTCCAGACTTGAAATTTATATGGTATTGCTTATTAAATTAGTTCTACAAACAGTCCCACACTCCCCTTTTCTTTCTCATTCGCGAAAAAGAAAGAAAAGAGGAATAATACCGATTACAGACGATAAAGTTTGGATAAGTATAATTTTGCTTTCTGAGTACGAGGGAAGGATTTCCCTTAAACTTTTGTACCTTATCAAAACTTTGCCGTAGTAACCGCAACTTCTTTGCCGGCTAAAACAGCGTCTGCCGTCTTAGTAAAAAAGAGATTGATTGCCCGTATGGCATCATCATTTCCCGGAACGCAAATATCAATCATATCCGGGTCACAATCTGTATCGGCAAGACATACGGTTGGAATTCCAAGTTTTTTCGCTTCGCTTATCGCATTGTGTTCGTGTTTTGGATCAACCACAATAAGCGCTCCTGGAAGCGAATTCATATTACGAATACCTTCCAAGTTTGTAAGTATCTTTTTGCGTTCACGATTGAGAGAGGAAATCGCCTTTTTGCTAAACTGGTTAATAGCGCCAGTTTCCTCTAAACCTTCTAGTTCTTCCAGACGTTTCAAGCGTAACCTAATGGTATCGAAATTTGTTAATGTCCCCCCCAGCCATCGTTCGTTTACATAGTGCATTCCACATCGTTTAGCCTCGCGCTCAGTAATGTCTCTGGCTTGCCATTTTGTGCCAACAAATAACACATCTTTGTTTGTCTGGGCAAGATTTGTTAAAAACTTACATGCAGTGACAAGCCCTTTTACAGTTTCACGCAAATTAATAATATGTATTAAATTACGTTTACCAAAGATAAAAGGCTTCATTTTAGGATTCCACCTACTCGTCCGGTGGCCGAAATGGAATCCAGCATCTACCAATTCCTGAATACTCACAATAGACAAATAATCTCCTCTCTTATAAAACTTAACCAAACATATAAAGGTTTAGAAAGACCTGAATTATATTATTTTAGGCTGAAATGTCAAGTATATTTTAATACATGCAAAGATACATATTAACGCTTCTTTTTTGATTTTTTTCTGAATCGCCCAATATTCAAATAGATACCTATATTCGCAGTGTTATCTATATATGGAACAAGTTTACCTTCAACAGACGTAAGCAGCGTTGTTACACCGGGTCCGTGTCCTGCCGTTACGCAGTTACTATGTACAATCACCCCTATGCTTACCGCCCCAGTTCTATATATCCTTCCATAGGTATGGTCGGCATCCATAATTGCCACAATGTCGCCAAAACGCAATGTTTGAAGATTGTGTTTCTTCACATTTTGTTTGTCAAAAAGTTGTATATCATAATCGCCACGGTAACAGTGTTGAGATCCCAGTCCCGAACCCATAATTGCCGCAGGAATAATATGTGTTACAGGAATATGTAATACACCTTTTGATTTGTCCTGACGAATAGGTAATGCCTTTACTAAACCCGGAGACATATTGATTGGTTTAATATTCGGATATTTTATAAATGACAAACCCACTCCAACACCCCGAATGAGTATTTTATCACCAATGGCGAGCCTTTCCAACGTCCTGTCTTCAAAATCAACCAATACATTTTCAATGCCGCCGTGTTTCCCAGTAACAACACCCGTGTCTCCTTTTGCATCACCTGTTATAATCTTGGCAATGTTGCCTATACATGAAAGTAAATTTAGAGCTCCATTTTCCTCTCTATCCTTATTTTTAACAGATACACAAGGCTCTACATGATCTGCCTCCCACTGAAGTGCGCTGTCTCCTATTTTCACATTATACGTAATCCCGCCAATACCCGGCAATATAGTTGGTTTCCCTTCGGGTGTTATACTGTAAGGTTGTGAGCCGCTAAGCGGACTACAAACCTCACCCACAACTGATATTTCCACAAGTTTTTTTTCGTTTATTTCCATTGCCTATGTACCCCAAGAAGAGTCTATTATTTTAGAAATCCTTTAACATAGAAAATATAACAGGATTTATCTATGCACCAAACAATCGAAAATTATATTAGTTTTTATGGCATACCTTATTAACATAACTAAGAACGTCCATAATCATCATCTAATCTGACTATGTCGTCTTCTCCTAAATAGCTACCACGCTGAATTTCTATAAATATAAGGGAAGTTTGTCCTGTATTTGCAATGCGATGTAACGATTCTTTGGGAATATTGATAGATTCTCCCGCTTTAAGCGATATGTCCTTTCCATCTAAAGTAACTAACGCCTTTCCCTCCACAATATTCCAATGTTCTTCTCGTTTCAGGTGTTTTTGGTAGCTAAGCCGTTTTCCAGGTACAACAATAACCCTCTTTACCTTATAGGCGGGTTCTTCTAATAGTACCTCCCACCTTCCCCATGGTGGGTTAGCATACGGCAACCCAGCTTCCCCCATTTAACATACTCCCTATTTATGAAAATATATTTACTTATGCTCTTCAAAAACGGCAGTTGGCAACGTTATTGTTAACATAATAACAAAATCAGTATCATACTTTCAATCTTTATAGGTAAATGTATTTAGACTTTTGAGGTAAAAAAGAATACTTGCTTACTTTGCAAAACTTGAATCTAGGAAAAATTTGAAATGATAAAAAAGCTTGATTTAAGCGAGGAAGTTTAGCAATTTGGCATAAATATGCCCCTCTCCTGTATCAGAAGGATCGGGGAGAGGGGCAATAAACTATTTATTACTTATAGAAGTACGGTAAAAAATTGCCTGTTTTTGAAGGAATTAAATATCTACGCCTTGCCGAGGGTCTTTTTGCCTGGTTTCCATTCAACCGGACAAAGTTCCCCCGTCTGTAATGCCCTTAAAACACGTAGTATTTCTTCAACACTACGACCGACACCTAAATCATGAACTAATTGATACCTTAATTTCCCTTCTGGATCAATGATAAATGTGCCTCTAAAGGCGAAACCCTTGTCTTCCAGTAACACGCTATACTTTCTGGAAACCTCTTTGGTAATATCGCTGAGCAGTGGGTAATTAAGACTTCCGAGTTCTTTCAACCATGCCTTGTGGGAATAAACACTGTCAGTGCTCGCCCCCAATACCTGCGCATTGAGTTGCTTAAACTCACCATCTCGCTTTGAAAACTCAGTAATTTCTGTAGGACATATAAACGTAAAATCGAGAGGATAAAAGAAAAGCACAACCCACTTCCCTTTGTATTCATCCAGACGTACATCTTTAAATTTGTCTCCCACGACACCCTGCATCGTGAACTCAGGCGCATTTTGTCCAATCTTTATACTCATGCCACACCTCCTTTAAATTATATGTAATGATTATTAATTAACTATCAATATTTATTGTAAATATAAATCAATTAATGTCAAGATAATTTTAAGCAGTCTGTCCATTTATTTTTTCATTACAAAAAAAGTCAGTGCCATTACTTGAAAGACTAACGCGAGTAACAGATATGCATGAACATCGCCGTTGCGATTAAGGTAAGCAAAAATAAGCGATCCAAAAACAAAGCATTGGACAACAGAGGCTACAATATTTAACCACGAGGCTGGTGTATAATTTAAGGTTCTATTAATGTTTTTCGCTTCATTTAATAAAGATTCCAGAATAAAATCTTTTTCTTCATATCCTTTTTCTTTCCTAGTCTTTGATGATAAGCATTCTTTGCAAATTAATCTCCCGCCTTCTTGATATACAGCATGTCCTGAGTTAATATCGTTTTTCGACAGACTTCTTTTACAATTAGTACATAATTTAATTTCTAACATATTTATATTCTACAGATTTTTCTTTTATAAAAATAGCAATACCGTCTGTATAATTATGAATCTATTATTTAAGACCATAACGGTCTAGCTTTCTATAAAGGGTACGCTCGCCAATCCCAAGCATCTTTGCCGCTTCTTCTCTATTTCCACCTACGGTAGCCAAAGTGTTTTTAATGAGCTCTCTTTCGGCTTCTTCTATAGTTATTCCACTTACTAAACCGTGAAAAGCAGGATCCTTTTCACTACGCTGCAATATATGTTCAGGCATGTCTTCTACATCTAAGGTGTTTTTCATGCCTACGACTATCATACTTTCAATACAATTTTTCAACTCTCGCACATTTCCAGGCCAGGCATAGTTACACAATATCTTCCTTGCTTCGGAAGAAATGTACGATATTCCTTTATTGTGAGTTCGTGAAAATTCATGCAAAAACGCATCAATTAACAATGGAACATCTTCTTTTCTCTCTCGAAGAGGAGGTAATTTAATGGAAACAACATTCAGTCTAAAATACAAATCTTCCCTAAATTTCCCTTCCTTTATAAGCTTTTCAAGATCCTGATTCGTAGCCGCAATCAGGCGGACATCAACTTCTACAGACTCATTACTGCCAACACGGGTAATTACACCATCTTCGATTACACGTAACAACTTAACCTGCGTAGAAAGCGGCATATCCCCAATTTCGTCTAGAAATAACGTGCCGTGATGGGCATACTCAAATTTTCCTTTGCGTTGATACAGGGCACCCGTAAAGGCGCCTTTTTCATGTCCAAAAAGTTCACTCTCAAGAAGGTTTTCTGGAATAGCCGCTGCATTTAAAATGACCAACGAATTATTTCTTCTCGGACTGTTATTATGAATAATTTTTGAAATAAGCTCTTTGCCCGTCCCACTTTCTCCTGTTATTAATACTGTGGCTGATGTACCAGAAATTTGATTAACGATGTTTAATATTTTTTGCATCTTCGTACTATTGCCGATAATGCCTGACATTCCAAATTTTTCGTCGAGTTGCTTGTGCAGTTCTCTGTTACTTCTTATCAGACCCTGCTTCTCGACAAGTTTATTAACCTCTGCGCGCAAGTGATTGATATTAATCGGCTTTAAAAGGTATGTAGCGGCACCCTTTTGCATGGCATCTACCGCAGTTTCAACCGTACCATAACCCGTAATTAAAACAACTTCAGCTTCTGGCAATCTCTCTTTTGTTGACTTGAGTATTTGCAGTCCATCAACGTCATGCATAATTAAGTCCGTAATTACAATATCCACATTTCCTGTTTCTATGATTCTTAATCCTTCTCGGCCACTGGTCGCAACAAGGCATTTATATCCAACCTTCTGCAACGCTTCTGCTGTAGCATTTGCATGATCTTCCTTATCATCAATAACCAGAATAACATTACGATTTGTCATATCTCAATAAATTGTTAAATCCACAGGCAATTTTATAGAAAAATTAGTCCCTTTCCCTTCTTCGCTATGAAGCGAAATTGTACCTTTATGTTCTTCTATAATGCGTTTTGCCGTTGGAAGCCCAAGACCGGTTCCGGTCTTTTTGGTAGAAAAATAAACCTGAAATACCTTATCAATATTATTCCTTGGAATGCCGGGACCTGTATCTGTAATATCTATTTGTATATATTTTTTATCTCCGGCTGTAGTACGTATCATGAGTTCACCACCATTTTCCATTGCTTGCTCTGCATTGATAATGACGTTCAAAACTGCCTGTTTTATTAAGTTACCGTCTACACGACATTGCGGGAGATGGGCATCATAACTTTTTAATATTAGTATCTTTTTCTGTTTTATTTCTGGCGTAACAAAATCAACCACCTCATCTAAAATCTCATTGATATCGTAGTTTTTCAGTTCTAGTTTTTGTCCTTTTGCAAATCTTAGAAAATCATTCAATATTTCTTCTAAACGCTGTACCTCCTTCTGTAAGATTTGTACCTTTATAAGCGCCCTTTTGTTGTTTTCTCCGGGCAAACTTTGCATATCTTCTTTAAGGAGTTGAAGGTTTATAGTAAGGGTGCTTAATGGATTTTTTATTTCGTGGGCAAGCCCTCCCGCCAAGGTTCCAACAAAAGCTAACCGCTCGGAATTCATTGCCCTTTTCTCGAGATCCCTTGTTCTATATACAGCCTTCCGTATCGAGAAGAAAGCAGCCAGAATAAAAATAACAACTGTTATTGCTACGCCAATTAAATACTGAATCACATTTCTTGGATTAAAAAAATAAGCCAGGAAGACGGTCTGCATCGCTTTCTCCCTGGCTCAATGATTGTTTGTTTATAAATTGATTTAAGAAGCAACGCGGGTTACTTTTTGAGCTTGTAAACCCTTCGCTCCTTCGACGATATCAAACTCTACCCTTTCTCCGTCTTCCAGCGTTTTGAATCCATCGCCAGCAATATTTGAATAGTGAACAAAAACGTCTCCGCCGCCTTCTTGTTCAATAAAACCAAAACCTTTTTTTGCATCAAACCACTTAACTTTACCTATTGCCATTATATTGCTCTCCTATTTTAAAAATACAACTTAAACCAATTAAGACCTTAATACTACATTATTTTTTATCCTTTACGCCTTCTATCTCCTCCTAAAAAAACCAAAAGAAGTAAATAATGGATAAAACATTATATTGTTTCTGTAATTCCTCCTTTTATAAATATTTTTAAATAATTTACTCGGTACAACTAAAACAACTCTCACAAGTAAAGTTTAAAACTTAAACATTCGAAGGTTGTGGTTGTCCCTTTTCTTTGAGGGCAGCCTTTCTGCTTAATTTAACTCTTTTTTGATCATCTATTCCAATTACTTTTATCGAAATTTCTTGGCCTACCTGTACTACATCTTCAACTCTTCCAACATAGCCATCGGCTAATTCAGAAATATGCACCAAACCATCATGCCCTGGAATAATTTCTACAAAAGCCCCGTATTCTTTGAGAGAAAGCACTTTCCCAACATATGTCTTGCCGACCTGAACCTCTTCTGTCATACGTTCGATCCACGTTTTTGCTTTTTGTACGGACTCAGCAAGCGCTCCGGAAATAAAAACCGTTCCGTCATCTTCAATCTCTATTTTAGCGCCAGTTTCTTCTTGTATCTTTTTGATATTTTTACCGCCAGGCCCTATTATCATACCAATCTTTTCAGGATTAATTTTAATCTGCTCGAGTTTGGGTGCATATACAGAAATATCTTGCCTTGGTATTTCAATAACCTTTGAGAGCTCCTGAAGTATATGAAGTCTGCCCTCTTTTGCTTGTGCCAAGGCGTCTCGCATAATTTTTTCTGTAATTCCGGCAATCTTTATGTCCATTTGCAGTGCAGTAACACCATTCGCTGTTCCTGCAACCTTAAAATCCATATCGCCAAGGTGGTCTTCGGTCCCCAAAATATCAGAAAGTATTCTTACGCCGTCTCCTTCTTTAACTAAGCCCATAGCAATACCAGCAACTGGCGCAGTTATAGGAACTCCAGCATCCATCATAGAAAGAGTTCCCCCGCAGACGGTTGCCATTGAGGAAGAACCATTGGACTCTGTAACATCAGAAACAACCCTAATGGTATAAGGAAATTTATTTGGTGAAGGTAATACTGCTTCTAATGCCCGTTCGGCTAATGCCCCATGACCAATCTCTCTCCTGCCGGGTCCGCGTAGTGGTTTTACCTCTCCAACGCAAAATGGCGGGAAATTATAATCTAACATAAATTTCTTTGAATATGCATCTTCCAGTGTATCCACTTTTTGTTCATCCATAGTAGTGCCCAAGGTTGTAACTACGATGGCCTGTGTTTCACCCCTTGTAAACAAAGCCGAACCATGCGTTCTTGGTAATATTCCTATTTCACAAGTAATGGGCCTGATATCCTTTAATCCACGCCTATCGGGTCTTTTGCCTTCTTTTATAATCTGGTCGCGAACCGCAATCGTTTCTATTCTTTCAAAAATTTCCTTGATTGCTTTCTTTGTTGGCGCACCTTCTTTATCGGTACAATACTCATTAACAATCTGATTTATTATTTCGTCTAATGCCCGTTTTCTATCTTCTTTGCCAAGGGTTTGGCTCTTTTCCACTATCTGAGAATAATATTTCTTTTTAATTTCTTCGAGAAGAACCATATCTATTTTTAAAGGCAGAATAGCTTGTTTTTCTTTCCCACATTTGGCTAAAAGTTCTCTTTGCAGTTGTACAATTTCTTTTATAAACGCATGTCCGAACATTATCGCATCTAACATCTCCTCTTCAGGGATTTCTTTGCCAGACGCCTCAACCATTGTAACAGCGTCTTCTGTGCCAGAAACCACTAAATCAATATTGCTCATAGCCAGTTCGGAATGTGTAGGATTAATAACAAATTCACCATTGACTTGGGCAACCCTTACAGAACCGGTAGGTCCACAAAATGGAATGCTTGAAATAGATAAAGCAGCAGAAGCGCCTATCATGGCAAGTATATCCGGATCATTTTCCTTGTCCGCAGAAAGAACGATTGACATAACCTGAACTTCCTGTAGATATGTTTCTGGAAAGAGTGGCCTGATGGGACGATCTATTAACCGCATGGTTAATATTTCTTTTAAGGTGGGACGTCCTTCTCTTTTAAAGAAACCCCCTGGAAATTTCCCCGCTGCGTATGTTTTTTCTCTATAATCAACGGTAAGCGGGAAAAAGGACGCTTCTTCATTTTCTCCTGACGCTGATACTGCCGTAGCTAGAACTATTGTGTCTCCATATTGAACTAATGCCGCGCCATCAGCCTGTTTTGCAATTTTGCCTACTTCTATACTAAGTGTTCTTCTGCCGATCAACTTCTCTACTTTACAATACGTCATTTACACCTCCAACTTGTTTACTTATCATACATTGCTTTTGACCAGCAAAAGAAATGAAAAATTTAAATTTTTTATACATTTTAAATAGGGCTATTGGTCCTCCTAATAATTTTTAGTCTATTTACGTATACCAAGCTTGGTTATAAGCTTATTATACCGATCATTACTGTTATTAGACAGATATTTGAGCAAGGCAGACCTGCGTCCAACCATTTGAAGCAATCCCCTGCGGGAAGTGTGGTCTTTTTTATGATCCTTCAGGTGTTCGCTTAAATGATTAATCCGTTCGGTCAATAACGCCACTTGTACTTCTGGAGATCCTGTATCCCTTTCGTGAACCTTAATATCACTAATAATCTTCTGTTTCGCTTCTTTAATTATCATTTACATTAATTCCTTACATAAAATAAATTATTCAAAGCACTTACCAAATGGTTTTGTAACCATTCAGGTCTACAATATAGCAGAGATTAGTTATTCTTTGCAACAAAAAAATTTATAGTTTTTCCTCGATAAATTTAAGCAGCATCTCTGAATTATCCCTGTTTGTCGAAAGGAATGTTATTCCCAATATATTTTTTATTAATAGACAAGAGATGTAGTTTGATGTTTTGTCCTTAAAAGTGTGAATCGTTCCTGAGATAAATTCCTTTTCACCAATGGAATGCCATAATTTTACCACCCCGTCAAATGCAAGCTTTGCTGTCTCATTGTCTAAATACTTTATAAGCATAAGCTTAACGGACTTTGTGCCGGTGGCGAGTCTGTATTCTGCAATTACTGCGTCTGTTTTTTCGCTTAGATGAAATATGTTTTCTTCTATAAAACTATCAGATATATAAATGTTATCTAAAATTATCTTTTTGTGGAAAAATATAGGACTTTCTTGAACAAGGTTTTGTTGCGGTAAATAAGACAGAATGTCTGGTAAAGATACCTTTTTATACGGCATTAAATTGATAAGAGATTTACCAATAAAAGTAACTTCCTCGGCAAGCACATCTCCCTGCCTTGGCTCGATCTTTATAAAATATATATCGTTCCATAGATATAGATAATTGTTAAATAATGCACTGCCGTTCCCCAATTTTATGTCCACCCCTGTTCGATCTTTGCTGAAAACACCAAACGCATCCTCTGGGCAACCGAATTCCCATATTTCGATAAGTATTCTTTCGCCCGCTTCTTTTAGTTGTTCGACATTATCTGTGTTTTGTAGGTATTCGGCGTTAGAAACCCGAATGAAAGAATATGATAAATATGGTTCCGCACCACCATCTATATATTCATAGAGCTTGTCCTTTCCTTCGTAAATATTAGGACTGGCAACCCTTTCCCATTCTCCAATGGTTTCTGGAAAAAAATTGGTTATGAAAGAATCTTTCTGTTGCTTTATTCTTGTTTGGGGCTGAATTCCCTCTACCACTATGGCAGAAGTCCCTAAAACAGGACATACCTTTTCACAAAAACCACAGCCAACACAAACATCCTCCCGAACGAAAGGTCTGCGAATCTCACGCTGTTGTGCATCCACGTAAGTATTAAAATGAATTGCCTTTGTTGGAACGGGACACACCTCTTCGCATACGCCGCAGTTAAAATCCTGCCATTTTTTCTCTAGCTCCGGAAGGCGTGAATAGCCCACCCATGGAATACAGCGATTATGGTCTATCCGCGCCTTGCCCAAAGCGATTTCGCGTTTTTCCTCAAGAGGCAAACGTGTTAACGCCCCAGAAGGACATACACGTGTACAAAGAACGCAGCCGTAATCACAATAACCAATCCTTGGAATAAGTTTAGGAGTCCATAAACCTTCAATACCTCCTTCGAGTAATGTCGGATGCAGCCCATTGGTTTTACAGACCTTCATACACTCCCCGCAGCGTACACAAAGCGCAAGGAATTTTTCTTCATCCATCGCCCCCGGTGGGCGAATAATAGAAGCCTTCCCTTTGTTAGCGGCTTTTACATAGTTTAACTTCAACAGTGGGGTAATTAGTGCGCTAGTCAAACCGGTAAAAAGAAATGCCCGTTTTGATAGATCAACAGCCTGTCGTTGTTCGGTGGGTTGCCTGCTCGAAAAGGTAATACTATTCTCCGGACACACCTTCTGACATGTCATACATAAGATGCACTCGCCGTCTTTAGTGCCTTTCCCATCACTTCCTATCGCACCCATACCACAATTCTCAACGCACAAACCACAGTTAGTGCATGAGGAAGAAACGTTTCTCTTAAATAATGACCAGTCTGAAAATAGCGCAAGGACAGCTCCCATAGGACATATATTCCTACACCAATAACGCCTGAACACCATTCCAAAGGTTATTAACAAAACAAACACAAATAGAAGGATTCCGTGCGCCCTGAAAAAAGGCGTATGATATGCAAAAAGTATCTCATGGATAAAATTTTGGATTAAAGCAAAAAAATACCCTATGACAGGAATTACTGAAAAATAACCGAAGAAGCCATTGACAACTTGAATAACATACGGGTGAATACTAATACTGTACACATTGGTTGCGATGGAAAGCGGGTCAAACCACCCGGCGCACTGCTTATTAAAAAGAAGACTGATTAAAAGAAATGCAAGCAGATAATACTTTAATCTGCGGCCGTCATAGATATTTTTCTGGGATTTCCTCCTTAAGCCGGCAAAGAGACGGTCTGTAATGTCTATTGTTGTTCCAAGCGGACAAACCCATGCGCAGAAAAACCGTCCGAAGGGAATCGTTAAAAGCAGAACTATAAATGCAGGCCAGTATTTCAGGATAAACGCCTTTGCCGCCATCATCGCCCCTATAGCGGAAAGTGGACTCATACGGAGGAATATATTCGCTGGAGCATCTCTTTCCGTGAGGGGGTCTAAAAAGAGTAATAAATAAATGAAGATTGAAAAAGAGAGGTATTGAACAACCTTGCGTGTATAGTAAAACCAATCATTTTTGTTACATTTGTCTTGCATAGTGTTAATAAAAATTTTGTCACGAATTTACACAAACGAAGATATAAATTCGTGCTTATTCAAATTATACCTGTATTTCCTCAAAACCTTTTAGGCGATAATCAATCTCTCCCAACCCCCTCTTATGTGATTCCCTGATGTAACCCACATCCGCAGGCTGCATACCAAACAGGGTAGCGCCATAGGCATCCGCAGCAACCGGGTCTGTGCTTACTATGATTCGTCTTGCACGTTCCGCAGAATTATCAACGTCATCTAACCTTCCACCTGTTGGCCCGTGATTTTTTAATATCCGAAAGGCGTCGAGTACGGTAAGGTCTATTTTGATGAATTTATTGAGGTCGGCAATTTTTGGGTGTATATCGGTATGAAGACTGCCCCTGTCGCCGCCAATCATACCAAATACATTTTTAAGCCCCATCGAAAGCCTCGATGTTCCATGCTGTTTCGCAATGGGTACGTTAATAAGCACATCCACTTCATCGGCATATACCATTTCTTCATAAAAAGACCATGATTTCAAGACCTTGCCGTCAACAATTGTAAAGTCTCTAAAACGGCTTTTATCAATATATGTCACCTCAGCTCCTGCCTTACGCGATGTTGTGGCGATACCGCTGTTTTCGTAAGAAGTCTCCGGGTTTGCAGAACAGGTGTGATCCATGACCTTTACCCGGCTTGCCCCTGCCTCCCGACACAATTCCACAAGCGCTGCTACTATGTAAGGATTGGTATTGGCAGCAAATTCAGGTCTTTGATTCCAGGCAATATTGGGTTTGATAATGACCCTGTTGCCCTTTGAAACAAGCTTATCCATACCGCCCAGGGCGTTCATCGCGCGCCGCACCATCTCTTTTACCATTACGGACTCATCAGTAGAATTTAAAACGTCTCCATGAACAACAACCAAACCGGGTTTTAATTGATGTTCCCTGAGCCTTTTTATGGCAGGCTTTTTTTTGAGATTGCCCAAATAAGACAGACCATAAACACCCGCACCTACGGCAATACCCGTCTTGAGAAAAGCCCTGCGTGAAATTACATTGTCCATAGTTCGTGGTACCATTTAATTTTTGTTACCCTTTATTTTGTATAATTACTAAGAAAGGGAGTCAAGTTTAATTTCTAAGTTTTTCAGCTTTCTTTCCGTATTTTCATAATCTCCCAAATATGCCGTCATTAAACTTTTCCATAATTTACCGTGATTAGGAACACGAAAATGCAAAAGCTCATGAACAATAACATAATCACCTATTTCTTTATCCAGTTCCAAAAGTTCCACACTGAAGTTTAGATTGCCGTTTGTAGAACAAGAAGCCCATTTATTTCTCATAGGTCTTAAAGCAAGAGATTTTATATCAATCCCCAGTTCCCTCGAAAAATAATAAACCCTCTCTTTGAACTCCGCTTTGTTTTGCCAATTTCCTATAGTTGGAACAGTTTCCATCGTTAAATATTTTGTGCTTTCTCTAACAAGTTAAATAAGTAGTCTATAAAACCCACTACTTTATCCATATCATCTTCAATTGAACCTAATACGCCATACAACGCCGTCCTTAATTCTCTCGATTCCTGCTCACTTACCTGCCAATGAGGGAATTCATTAAAGGTATTGCTAATCTTTCTTGTAGTACCATCAGGGTCTTTCATTTTCTTGTCTACCAGGACTGTGTAAACAAATGATGCCAGACCATCAAAACCCTTTGCCTGCTGTTCTTTTTTCCTTTTGACTTCGCTTTCTATAAGAGTAGATAACTCGTCTAAAATTTTCTGGGTTTCTTCCTGCCTGTCCTCATACCGATCTTGTATCTCCTGCGCCCTTATTGCAAGAGGTATTAAAGACAGGTCATCCGAATTCTCTGCCACATATTTCTCAATGCTCTTAATCAGGTTGATAACCTTAACATTATCGTTCCTGGTCTTTTCTTTGATCTTTTTTAAGGTGTCCTCGTCAATCTCAAAGATGTCAAAACCGCCTTGCACTTTGTGTATGTCTATGTGTTCCTTGACTAATTGGTTGGTCTTTCTTAAGAACTCCCTGTCTATATTTACCTTTTTGGCAAAGGCGTTTCTGACAATGGCGTATATTTCCGCAAGATAATTAAAGTCCTCCAAGTATGGTCTTAAAAATGCATCAGGCGAGATAATCTCATAGAGCGCTTCCAATTCCTTGTAGAGTTTGAAAAACTCTTTTCTCTTTGACTTGTCTTTGAAATACTCAATTAATCTGTCAATTTCTTTGTCTGTGATGGGGCGAGATGCTATTTTTAAATACACTGGAACATCCTGCTCCATCTTTGTTTTGAACAGATTTTTCAATAAATCAATGCTCTTGATGACGGCGCTCACTTCCTCTGAATCAAATGCCAATGCCTTCTCCAGCTTGTCAAATATGCCAATAAAATCCAATACGAAACCGTGCGGCTTTTTCATATTCTTTTCCTCGTTTTCGTAGGGTCTGTTTACCCTTGCAATTGCCTGAAGAAGCGTATGGTCACGCATTGGCTTATCCAGATACATCGCATAGAGGATAGGGGCGTCATAACCTGTGAGCAATTTCTCGGTCACAATTAATATCTTTGGGCAAGTGTCCTGCTTAACAAATGTCTTCCTGATTTCCTTTTCTTTTTCTGCTGTAAGATGATATTTCTTGAGATGCGGCGGGTCATTGTGATTGCCCGTGTAGACTACAGAGGAATATTCAATTGGTAAATATTTATCCAATGCCTTCTTGT
>JAHFOX010000085.1 GCA_023261445.1 Planctomycetota bacterium | reverse complement strand
CGGCAAAATCAATTTTTACCATAATCGGATACATCATAAAAAAAAGGCATACTGCAATTGGAATAGAAACGACAGGCGCTTCGTTTACATTGATAGCGAGTCCATCTAAATACTTTGCAACTGATGGAGCTAGTTTACCCAGGATAATTCCTGCTGCAATACAGAGAATTACCCAAATCGTCAGAAATGTTTCAAAAACATTGAGCTTCCTTCTGACTCTTGCGTTGTCCATATTTCTTCCATTGAAAATACTAAGTCAAATTCAACATATCGTATACCATAGTCATGTTCATATTCCTGCGCACAACATCGGCTAATTCATTGTATCCGCGCTCTTTTATACTCTTAAAATCTGCAGAACAGCCATTTGATGGCTTTAACCCCTTTTTGAGCCGCAGATAATCAATGAGCTTTGTGCGAAAGCCGTCATTTTCAAAGATACCGTGGATATAAGTGCCTATCACACTGCCGTTGATAGAAACGCACCCGTCCAATATTTCGACCGTTTCTCCTGCCCTCTCTGTAATCCTTGCAAAAGGCTTAACAGATTTATTACCGTTATACGTTGTCTCTCCCATATGGATTTCGTAACCCACGAGTTCTTTATCTACAGGAAATAAATTCTTATGTTCCAGCATACGCGCCTTTACCTGATAGGTCTGCTTTTCTCTGGCAAAGGTGGTTACCGTATCCAATAAACCCAATCCCTGGATACTATCTTGTGGCGATTCTACATGATGGGGGTCGTTAATCTGCCTACCCAGCATCTGGTATCCACCACAAATACCGATGGTCATTGTTCCCTGTCTTGACCGTTCTACGATTTCTCCAAAAATGCCTCTTTCCCTCAAAACCAATAGGTCGCCTATAGTATTTTTTGTACCGGGGATAATAAGCAAGTTAGGCTCCCCTATACTTTCAGCCTTATCCACAAATCTTACCCTCACATCTTTTTCATAGGTAAACATATTGAAGTCGGTGAAATTTGATATCCGGGGCAGTTTGATTACAACGATGTCTATATAACTATTTCTGTTGGTATTAGAACCATTATCACTATAATTCTCGAGTGAAACGGAATCTTCGTCATCTATAGCAAGGTTATGAATATAAGGGATTACCCCTATAACAGGCTTATTTATGCGGTTTTCTAGCATGTCCAGTCCCGGCTTCAATATGCCCTTATCTCCGCGGAATTTATTAAACACAATACCCTTCACCCTGTTCCTCTCGCTCGCGGTTAACAATTCTAGCGTTCCAACAATCCATGCAAATGCTCCTCCTCGATCAATGTCAGTTACCAACAACACCGGAGACGAAGCCATCTCTGCCATCCCCATGTTAACGATGTCTCCTTCCTTCAGATTTATTTCGGCAGGACTGCCTGCCCCTTCGATGACAATAATATCAAACTGGTTTCTTAATTTATCGTAGGCATCTTTTATAATGGAAATGAAATCTGACTTCTTCTGATAATACTCTTTGGCTGTCATGTTGCCTATGGGCTTACCCATGACAATCACCTGTGAACCACAGTCACCGGTAGGTTTAAGGAGTATGGGATTCATCTCCACAACAGGCTCGATACCAGCCGCCTCTGCCTGTGCCACCTGTGCACGCCCCATTTCTTTATTATCCATAGTCACAAAGGAATTTAAAGCCATGTTCTGTGCTTTAAAAGGGGCAACGCGGTAGCCGTCCTGTTTCAATATGCGGCAGAGGGCACACACGAGAATACTCTTGCCTACGTGAGAACCCGTACCCTGTATCATGATTGAACTATTTTTCATAATTAAAAGATGCCAGGTAGTTTTAAATGAAAATATCAAAATTCAAATTGCAAAATTATACTTCTAAAGTTATTTTGCAGTTACAAATTTGCACTTTTCATTTTGCATTGAACATGATGCAAAACTGTGCAATCTGTTATTTCATATCATTGACTGAACGGATTGAGTAGTTATTTTTAATGTTTTAACAAGCTTTATGTTTTCTTCCCTTGTCCTTACTGCTACCCGGAAATATTTGTCGCCAAGTCCAATGAAGTTTGAACAGTCACGAATGGCAATACCTTTTTCTAATAATTGCTTGTGCAATAAAGAGGAAGTAATCCCAGCCATTTCTATTTTGATGAAGATATAATTAGCCGTTGGTTTGTAAGGCGAAAGCCCTTTGATATTGGCTAATTCACTAAACAAATACGTTCGTTCAGTTGATATGAATTTCCTGCTTTTGGAAATAAACGCATTGTCTTCCAACGATATCATGGCAGCAAATTGTGCAAGGGTGTTTACAGACCACGGCTCCTTATACTCCATCATCTTCTTCACCAAATTTACGTTAGCAGCCAAATACCCTATTCTTAGACCGGGAAAACCATAGAATTTGGTAAGCGACCTGACAACGATTAAATTACTTATTTTATCTACATGATTTATAACACTATATCTTTCGGGCTCGCCAACAAAGTCTATAAATGCTTCATCTACAACAAACATTACATCAGGATGCTGTTTTATCATGTCTACGATGATGGATTTTTCTACTAATTGCCCTGTTGGGTTGTTTGGATTACATAAAAAAGCCATCTCTATTTTTTTGTCTTTAAAATGGTTTTCATTATATTTAAAATGAAAATCGTCTTCCTCCCTCAGTACGTTATTAATTACCTCTGCATGACTGCATTTCAACGCCTCTGCAAATTCGCTAAAAGTGGGCTGAAAAACAATTCCCTTGTTTGGCTGTAATGCGCGTGGAATCAAATAAAATAACTCTGTTGAACCGTTTCCTACAATAATTTCATCGCTAGAACGTCCAATTTTTCGGGCAATACATTTTCTTAAACTGGAGCAATCAATATCAGGATAGTGCAAAACATTGTCGAAGCTTTCCAATAAAGCCTTTCGAACATTTTCGGGATATCCAAGTGGGTTAATACTTGCGCTAAAGTCAAGGATACCGTTGTTTTTACCATTGGTGATGTTTTTGATATTTCCACCGTGACCTTTAAACATAATTTGTAAATCTTAAATTTTGATAAAAATGACTGCTGAGGTATTACATACTAAATGCCGAATGTTTAAGATTAATTGTATTTATTAGAAATTTCCTTGCTTCTCCAACAGTGAGAGGCAAATTATCCATAGGAAGATTATTTTCGTTCCTTAGAATCTGCATTAACTGTGCAATCTGAGGAAGTTCTAAACAGGCATGCCTTATTTCATCTGTATTTGAAAATACTTCCTCTGGCGTGCCAACCCTGAGTATCTTACCATGATACATAATCGCCGTTCGATTCATGTAAACAGGCACTAAATCTACAGTATTTGTTGCCATAACAACTGTGATTCCTTGCTTAATATTAAGCTCCTTCAGCAGCGTCATAATGGAAGTTACGCCGGCAGGGTCAAGACCACAGGTAGGTTCATCCAGTACAAGCACCTCCGGCTTCATAGCAAGCACTCCTGCAATACAAACCCGCTTTTTTTGTCCAAAACTCAGGGCGTCAACGGTCTTGTTTGCATGCGGCGTCATATCTACAAGCGATAGCGCCTCATTAACCCTGTAAGCAATTTCATTCTTTGATAAGCCCAGATTCATTGGCCCGAAGGCTACATCCTCCCACACGGAAGGGGCAAACAACTGGTCGTTTGGATCCTGGAATACAATGCCTACTCGTTGAAATATTTCTTTTGAAGAATATTTTGGCAAAGATTTTTGCTCGAATAATATCTCACCTTCCATTGGTTTTAACAAGCCATTGAGGTGTTTTAGCAGGGTCGTTTTGCCAGAACCGTTTGGGCCTAGTATGGCTAGGAATTCTCCCTTGCGAATATCTAAACACGTACCGCACAATGCAAGCGTTCCGTCATGATATTGATACTTAATGTTCCTGATTTGCAATATTACCATATTTGCATACTTCCGATATAAATAAGGATGGGTAGAATTAAAGCCAGTCCTAATACAGATGCATATTCCTGCTTTCTCCACGGCGGCAAATTAATTGTCAATATGCCGCCTCCTTCATAACCCCTCACTTGCATCGCTTCATTTGTGCGTTCTGCCCTTTCAAAGGCACGGATGATAAGCATTCCAGCCAGCGTTCCAAAAGATTTTATTACCTTCTTCCACGAGGCGTGTCCCAGACGTGATTTTTGTGCAGTCCACATTGTGGATGCCTCATCCAACAGGATGAAAACATACCGATAGATAAATGACAATAGTTCGATAATTGTATTTGGCAAACGAAACCATTTTAAACCAGCACACAACTGGCTTATTGATGTAGTAAAAGAGAAAATGATTACTATTGATATACCACCCAGTACTTTGCTGCAGGTATGAAGTCCGCTCCGCAATCCTTCTTCTTTCAAGATTACTTTATATCCTACAAACGAAAAGGATAACCATTCCTTTTCGCCTTCGTGCAGTCCTTTAATGAACAAAATTAAGATGGCAAAAGAGACTGGTAATAACATACTTCGGAGCATTGCCATAATGGGGATTTTTATTAATAGTAGCAGGAGAAAGGATACAGGAAGAAATAGTAGTGAAACAAATATGTTCTGCGACCATAGGTTTATTGTAAGCAATAAGACAATATAAAGCAGTTTTATCCGTACGTCAGTTTTTGTAAGCCAATTATCTTGGCGGGTGTATATATCAGAAAATGTATGATGTAAAAATCCCATTGATTTTTAATTTACCTTTATATCGTTCAACTTTTGCAAATAAATCACAACTCTTTATTTCTCGTAAAAAATCTTACGCGCATTAAAGCCTATTATAAATCCGCCAATTACCCCAGCGAAAGTAAACACAAAAAGAAGTAGATCGCCTTTGTCCGTATTTATATAAGGTTCACGGGGTGGGCGGCCGTATTTGGTTGCATATTTTCCTACAATGCTTACATCTATGCCAGTCCATGCATCTTCTTTGTTTATTTGTGGCGCAGGCATCCCCGTTTTTTTTGTGGGTTCTTCTGCAAATGATAAAGTAGGGAATGACAATGAAATTGTAAAAACAAAGAAAAGAATGAGTATTAATTCACCGCAGCGACGCAAAGGACGCAAAGAAAAACATGAGGTGATAAATAAATAAAATAAAAGAAAATGCCGATATAAGCAATGATTGGGGATTGAGCGCCTCTGCCCCTTGCCTCTTGCCCCTTGCCCGATAACCTGTGTATTTTTGTGGTTTCTCATTAATAATTTACGCCCGAATGGGTTTTGTATCATTCTTAATCACCCCCAGATGTAATAGGATACTGGGTTTTCTTTTATAAATAAATAGCAGCGCCAGACCAACCACAACGCCCTCTACTATGCACAGAATCCCCTGTGAGGTCATCATGAACACAGCGAAGATTTCTGCAGTTGCTTTAAAAAACGACCCGCCTTTGTTTATTACAAGCAGCCCTAACTCAATGGAAGTACCTAAATAAGTGAATAGGTCAGAAATCATACCAGCCAGGAAGCCGCACCAGAATAACGACAGTCTGCATCGCTGCGCTATTTTAAAGGCAAAATATCCTGAAAACGAGCCTAGAATACCCATAGAAAATATGTTTCCACCCAGCGTGGTCAAACCGCCATGCGCAAGAAATAATGCCTGAATGAGTAAGGCAATGGCTGCGACCACCACACTAACAAACGGTCCCAGCAAAACAGCGCTCATCCCCGTGCCGCAGGGGTGGGATGTAGTCATTCCGTTTAAGGCAATAACGGGAATAGGAAAGCATGAGAATACAAACACAGCCGCCCCCAACATGCCCACAAGAGGCAAATAACTCGGCACTATTTTTTTCTTTCGTTTTATGTGATATATGCCGATTCCCACAAAAGGCATTGATACTGCAAACCACGTAAAAACCCACCTTGGCGGTAAAATTCCCTCCGTGATATGCATGGCATATATTGCATGCTGTGATGTAAATAACAAAAATACGAAAACTATACTGAATATAATTATTACCCTTCTCAATTGTCCCCTTCCTAAAACAAAAAAACCCATACCTTCGATATGGAAGTTATGGGTTTTATATTTTTATTGGTAGGGACAGGTTTGAAACCTGCCCCTACAAACATTGATATTTTAACCTTCACCTTCTTTACCATCGAAGATTACGTGAAGCAATTACAGGCAGGTCTTCTGGCTCCCGGATCGTTCTACTAATCACACCTTCCCGTCTCATTCAAATAAGACAGTGGCATCGTGACGTTCGTTCCCGGTTACAGCGGCGGGTCCGCTCCTCATCTCATTTCAACTGAAAAAAGATATGGATTCCCTTTTATTCTCCAGCATATAAGGAGAATTACCTGTAATCGTTTTCATTAAATAAAAAGAGCAATTCTTTTTTTCTTGCAATAAACAAGGGGCAATTCTACTTTGGATAATAACTGTTGTCAAATTAAAAAATTATTCAATTATGTATTTAATGAGTACGTTATTACTTATTTTTCCTTTGATTCTGCATAACAAGAAATATAAAATACCGCCTGAATATTATATTTTAAAACTTAATCTCAAGTGATTTTCACTTTAAAAAGGGGGAGGCAAATGAAATTGAAAAGTAATGTCCACACAGTGTTAATGTTGGTTGTACTTTGCGTAGCAATCTTACAATCAGGTTGTGCCATGTTTAAAAAAAGACCTCTCCTTGTGCCTAGAGAATCAGGCGACACACTGGTGGAAATTACAGACCCTAAACTACTCCCTAATTTTAGGGATGATTACAGCAGGGATACACTGATGCGTTCGATAGATAACAGCCTGGACTATTTTAAGAAGGTAAAGTCCAATCCGTATGGTTTTAACATGGCGGGATTCTCGCACCAGAATCTGGAAGGTACTTTAAGATTCTTTCGGGAAGGATTTCTTAATTGCGGAAGCACAGAGAAACTTAACCAGTTTATAGTCCAAAATTTCAGGGTCTTTCAGGCTATTGGAAAAGAATACGAAGGCCAGGTGCATTTTACAGGCTATGGAACGCCTATTTACGATGGAAGTCTTACGCCAACGGGGCAGTTTCGCTACCCCCTTTACAAAAAACCTGCCGATTTCAGAAAGCCTTACTTTACACGACGCGAAATTGAAGAACGCGGACTGCTGAAAGGGAATGAAATTGTCTATCTTAAATCGAAACTCGATGCCTATCTCATCCATGTTCAGGGGTCAGGACAAATCAATCTCCCGTCTGGAGAAAGGGTCTACGTCGGTTATGATGCCGATTCGGGTCATAAATATGCCAGTATTGGACGCATGTTAGTTATGGATGGGAAGATTAAGGAAGATGATTTAACCCTTTCTACACTCATCGCTTATTTTGAACAGCATCCAAATGAATTGGATTCCTACCTGAAGAGGAACGACCGTTTTATCTTTTTCAAAAGGGTGACACATGCAGTTCCGTATGGCTCCATCAATGTGCCTGTAACTGCCATGAGGAGTATAGCTACGGATAAAAAGGTTTTCCCTGCGGGCGGATTAGCCTTTGCTGTCTTAGAACCAAGGAAAAAGAAGGGCTGGTTTAAGAAAAAAGTGGGAACGGAGAAATCCTTCTTTGCTTTGGATCAGGACACCGGAAGCGCTATTCTAACGCCTGCGCGTGCCGATATGTACTTTGGAATTGGCGATCAGGCAATGCTTGAAGCGGGAAATTTGAATACATACGGACAACTTTATTATCTTCTAAAGCGATAAAATTTTCAGGAGAAATTTCACAGCGGAGTGAGACTGTTAAGATAGACGTATTAATCTTTATTAGCCTGACGATCTTTAAATATTAAAATCTGTTTAATCTGTGTTCTGTCTTTTGGTTGTGGCTTTGCCACGCTGTGATGTAATTGGTTGACATTCACCATACCATACATATAGTATGCCGGCAATTGTAGAATAAAGATGAAATAAATGTTACACATTAAAAGAACTAATGCAATGCTCAGCCTAATAAGGTAGAATAACTCAAATGGAAAAACTTTGGAATAAGGAAGTCGAACAGAGGTTCTTCAATGAAGCAACGCAATTTGCAACGCCTGAGCAGTTATTTTATGTCGCTGACAATGATAAATACTTGGCATATTGGCCAAAAGGCTACGATGGCAAAAAAAGCACTCTCCAAAGCAGAAACGCTCTAATCGGAAGTTTTACAGAAAAATGGACAACAGACTTAATTCAAGAGACTGTAAAAGAAAAAGGATTATTTGCAGTTCAAGGCGCTATTTGTAATGAAATTGCCTTGTCAAATATGTCTCCCGCTGATGTAGTCATTTCTAAAAACAATAATCTCAATCAGAATCCAGAAGATATTTTGGCAATAATTGAAGTCAAAATGTCTATCGTCTGGAATTGGGAACTTCAAAAGAATAAATTAATCTGCATTGGTGACTACAAAACACATCAAGGCAATCCGGGCTTGTTACGTTCTGATTCAATGCTCAAGGCAATTGGCAAGAGCATAAATATAAGAGTCTCAAGTTCTAAAGCCTCCCAAATACCGATTGTCATCATGGGAAATACCCCAATCACAAATAGCTATTACTCCAAAGTTGATCATCTAAAAAGTGCTGGAATTATACAAGGCTTCTGGTCGGTTAATCCCCAACCATTAGATAATGATGGAGAGAATATCAAAAAAACTGACAATCAAGGTTTTTACAGGTTTGACAGTTTCAATGAGTTAAAAAATGCTTTTGCAAATCTATTGTCCGAAGAAAGAAATTACTTTTCGAGTATGAAGAGTAAAAAAGAATTAGGTCAAATCATAGAGAAAGCAAATAAAGAACAAACTTATGAGAAAAAAGCAGAGGTTTTTTTAAAATTAATCAATGAGTAATCAAAGCGAAACTTTCAAAAAATACAAGCGTAATGGTACTAAAACGAGTTCCTTTGGAACTCCGGGAAGGATAAATCACGATTCTACGGAATTCTATAACAGTAAATTATATAAAGACAAACAAGTTCCTGAACGTATTGAGTTTATTGAAAATCCTATCCCCCCTGAGAATATTGACAAAATATACTGTAAATCAAGCGAGATAATGATTGAGATTCCCGATTACAGTGTTCATTTGATGGTTACTTCTCCTCCCTACAATGTTAAAAAAGAATATGATGAGGACCTATCAC
>JAHFOX010000084.1 GCA_023261445.1 Planctomycetota bacterium | reverse complement strand
TTGTATAACATGGAGGGCGGCATAAAAAAATGGCAGGGGGAAGGCTACCCTGTAATTAAACCATAATTTTAATAAATCCCAATTAGTCCTCCTATATAGATTTTATGTTAAGACAAGTCTATTATTTTGATAAAGCTGGAAAAGAAAATACCGAAAAGTGTGTGGAGATAACGGTATCCCTCGTTGATGAAGGCTATAAGCATATAGTAGTTGCAACAACCGTTGGGGATACAGGTGTTGCCATGGCAAGGAAGTTACATGGCAAGGGCGTGAATCTTGTAGTGGTCACACATTCCGCTGGTTACAAAGAACCTAATCATTTCGAATTACTGCCTGAAAAGAAAGAAGAAATACTGAAGTTTGGTGGAAAGATTTATACAACAACCATACTTACACACTCCATCGAAACCGCATTTACCCAGAAATTCAACGGTCTCTACCCAACGATGATCGTTGCCCAATCCTTGCGTCGTCTGGGAGAGGGAGTAAAGGTCTGCTGCGAGATTGTCATGGAGGCATGCGATGGAGGACTCATACCGGAACTTGAGGAAGTCGTTGCCGTTGCAGGAACAGGCAGAGGAGCCGATACGGTGTGCATAATAAAATCAGCCGCATCCAAGAGGTTCCTTGACCTGAAAGTGCTCGAAATACTGGCTAAACCACGTGAGTAGTACAGTAAAAATCTTTGATTAAAAATAAAGTCATGAGTTTTAGAACAGAATCTCACAAGTTGATTTCTTTTGATACCTCTGTCATATCAATTATAGGAAGTTTCATAGACTTTTCTCCCAGAAGTGCATCTACCACATCCTGTGGTGCGCTTCGGTAATGCAACACGGCCTTTATCTTCAACGGGGACTTAGTGTCACTTGGGACTAAACAAACAAAATGCTCTTCCTTCTGCCCCTTTGGTGGGATGCGATTATCGGAGATAACATGAGTTGCTGACCATACGTGGAGCGTCGGTTTGCCGTTTTCATCTCCAAACACTGTATGGTAAATGGTGGAATTTGGATCAACATTTCCCTTTTCGTCAACTTTCCCGCTCAGATAAACAATCTTGCCTTCTGCGTCTGTAACAGATATTTCAAGCCACATTTGCCGCATCTCGGTTAAACCAGTAGGCAGATAATGTCCACAACCCGTGTTCTTTATGTTTACCTGTAATCTTAGCAAATCGCCTTTTTTCGATACTGGATCAGTAATAACTTCCAGGGTTGCGGCATTCTTCAGTCTGTCTATGGCCATTTGCGGTTGAACTTCTGAGTTTGGCGGCAACGAAATGGGTGTGACGCTACCACCGACAAAGTAATGCGTCCATATATGATTGCGTTTTTTGCCTCCCATGTTTTCGGGCGATGCGATGCCTGGGTTGTCTGGTCTGTCTGTGCTGCCGGTGCAGGGGAAACCCGGTCGCTGTCTCATGTGGCAATCCTGACAGTGTACGGTTGTTTTGGGGTCAGTGGTGTTGTAAGGTCCCTGACGCCACTCGGTGTAAGTTTGTTCGATGGGAAGGTCGTTTCCTGCGTGTGAGACGTCATGACAACCTCCGCAAAACTCTGAGCGTGTGTGCAACTCGGAGTACTCATTTTTATGGATTGTTTCAGGAGAATCATTAAACGGACCATATTTCGTGCCGCCCTCCATTGCCTCAGCATTACCAGGACTTAATATGTAAGGCGCATTTCCAATACCAGTAGTTGCCCTAACGGAATGGCAAAAATCGCAGATAACACCTCCCTTTTCATCCTCCAGAGGAAGATTTGTCTCTCCACTGCTATGGCCTATTGGAAAGTGACATCGCACACACGACTCTATATTTTTCTTTTGAGATTCCCCCTCAGCAGTTTTCTTTCCCAGGTTATAAAGCGCCTGAAAGAGCGGATTCCTCCATGCATTGGCATGGGTGGAACCACTCCACATCTTGAATATCTCAGGATGACAAGCACCGCAGGAGATTGGACTGAAGAACTGACTTTTTTTAACTTCTCCGGGAATGGTAATAGATTCATCTACAACATTTGCCGGTTTCTTTCCAAGAGGCAGTTTCCACGTGGGCGACCATTCCCTGGGGTCGCTTGCAATGGATATATTTAAGGATATGAAAATAAAGCCGAATACTAAAAAGGTTGTATATTTTGAATATAAGCGCATGAATATTTATTTCCCATTACATTAGGTTATGGTGTCAATGCTTAAAGTAATTATATAAAAAAATCATCAATTTAAAATAGAAAACTTACTTTATTAGCTTATGTGAATTTTAATAGAATAAAATAGTAGGCAAAAAAAGAGGATAGACTTTTACGGTCTATCCTCTTTTGAAAATGAACGTGAAATATCTATTAATCTAAAGCTGTTTTATTTTTTCTCTTCTTGTTTTGCTTCCTTTTCATCCTTTGCTTTCTTGTTTGACTTTAAGGTTGTATCACCCTCTACTGCAATATAATTCTTCATCTTCTCAAATTTCTTATCTCCCACTCCGTTTACCTTTTTAATATCATCAATCGTTTTAAAATTACCGTTAGCTGTTCTATAGTTTGTGATTTCAGTAGCAAGCTTGTCTCCAACGCCGGGTAGTAATGCAAGTTGTTCTGCAGAAGCGGTATTAATATTTGCCTTTCCTTCCACCTGTTCGGCGGAAAGACAAGGACTTGTTTGGTAAATAAATCCAATAACAATCAACATTCCAACCACCACAAAAAATTTACGTATCATATTTGTATACATAAACCGGTCTCCTTATAAAAAGGTTATTAAATAATGCCCGATGGCATTTCGAATGTTGAAAACGCACGTATTCAATTAAATATCTGGATAAAGTTTGTGACATAAGTCATATATTAGAATATTTTCCAGACAATTAACAAGAACTATTTTTTACATGGATACAAGGCATAAAAGTATACTGGGAATTGAGGCTATTATAGACATGAATTTCACCGTAGTGCGTACGAAACATTATTTACTATAAGTGAAAAAGAATACGCGACAGCGTTCCCTTCTTTGTTTTGTCGTTCCATCTATTGTTGTTTATTTTTTATCACGCAGGGACTCTATCACCTCATCTACCAGCCCATACGATTGTGCTTCTTGTGAAGACATATAGAAATCCCGGTCAACATCCTCTTCGACACGTTTCAGAGGTTGGCCTGTATGTTTTACAAGAATTTCATTCAGGCTTTTTTTCATTCTCAGTATTTCTTCCGCCTGAATGCTAATATCCGTAGCCGTACCTTTCATGCCACCCCATGGTTGATGGAGCATAATGCGGGTATGAGGCAGACCAAATCTCTTTCCCTTCGTTCCGCCGGCAAGAAGAATAGCAGCCATGCTATATGCCTGTCCTATGCAGTAGGTTGCAACGTCGCACTGTACGAACTGCATTGTATCGTAGATGGCAAGACCTGCCGTGATTGAGCCACCCGGAGAATTTATGTAGATATTGATATCTTGATTTTTATTTTCGTTTTGGAGGAATAATATCTGAGCTATAACCAGGTTTGATAAAATATCCTCGATGGCTGAACCAATAAAAATGATGCGGTCTTTAAGTAACCTGGAAAATATATCGTAATGCCTCTCGCCGTAACTGGTCTTCTCGACAACATATGGCACGAATAGATTGTTATACGTCTTCATTGATTCTATTACAGGAAATTCGCCATTTTCTAAAGACAATAAATACTTTTTGTACACAAAAACTCCTTTTTGTTTTTAAGGGTATTATTAATTAAGAATCCTTTTGTCTTATTCTGCGGACTTGGCTTCTTTAAGTAAATAATTTAACATCTTGTTTTCACGCATCTCGCTACGTAAATAGGATAAGCTCCCTTGTCGCTCCAGCTGTTTGCGAATTCGTGACGCATCTGTATTATATGCCCGTGCGATGTCGGCAATTCGCTGTTCTACTTCGTTTTCGGTAACAAACACCTTTTCTTTTTCGGCAATCTTATCTAAAATAATAGATGCCTTCAGTTCTCGCATTACAGAATCTGCTGAGGCATTTTTGATTGCCTCGGTCTGTTTTTGAATTTCTTCCAGAGGCAAGCCCCTTTTTAATAAGTTCATCTGATGTTTATATACCCTTTGTTCGGTGTGATAATTCACTAAATCCTGAGGTAGTTCGAATTTTGTTTGGTCTAAAAGCATGTCTAGTATCTGATTTTTCAGGTCATCTTCTACCCAATTTTTCTTATCAATTTCAATCCGTTTATGTAAACTGGTTTTTAAGTCGTTTAGAGAGTTAAAACCCAATGTTTTAGCAAAGTCTTCATTAATTTCAGGCGGTGAGAGTCTCTTTATCTCTTTCACGTTAAGTTTTAGTTTTGCTTCTTTTCCACGGTATTCTTCTTTTGGGAACTTGCCTGATAGGTTAACGACAATTTCACATTCTTTGCCAGATTTAGTGCCTTCTAATTTTGTGGCTAAATCCGCTACCGTTGTATTAACGACCTCAGCGCCATTTTCAACGAGGACTTCTACATCCTCGTCTTCCAATACGTTACTTTTACCTACCTTTACTTTACAGTCACAAATAATCTTATCCCCCTTTTTTACTTCACCATCTTTTACAACGATTAATTGTGCCTTTTGAAGACTCATACCATGTAATGCTTTTTCTATATCTGCGTCTGTCACATTAGCGGATTTTTTCTTTAATTTCAAGCCTTTGTATGGACCTATTTCAAATGTTGGCCACACCTCAAGTGTCACATCGAAATTGAGCGGTTGTCCAATTTCAAGTTTTATTTCACTAAATTGGGGGTTTCCTACTGGATTAAGTTTATGATCTTCAAGTGCTTTTTGGTAACAATCACTAACAACAGCTTGTTTTACATCATCTTTTATTTGAGTCCCAAACCGTTTTTCGACTAATTTCCGAGG
This sequence comes from Planctomycetota bacterium, assembly GCA_023261445.1. Lineage (GTDB taxonomy): Bacteria > Planctomycetota > Brocadiia > Brocadiales > Brocadiaceae > 2-12-FULL-39-13. The sequence continues at coordinate 4,335 of JAHFOX010000084.1, read as the reverse complement.
TGCGTGACCTTTTCTAAAGCCGGGCAACTCTACAGTATCACAAATCTCCACGGCTTTTTTGTCGTACTCGCTTTCAATAGTTTCTTTTGGTATTTCAAATTTTAGAACCTTTTTACAAGGGCCTACATCTTCAATTTTTACGTTCATCGAATTATTATCCCACATACTTTCTATAAAAGAGATAAAAAAATGGAGCGGGTGATGGGGTTCGAACCCACGACATTCACGTTGGCAACGTGACGCTCTACCACTGAGCTACACCCGCTACTTAATTAAACATATTAGTTTGGACACGGACTTTAAACAAACATCTGTATTTGTCCATGTTCAAAAGATCTTATGATTTCAAACTAACATACAATGCGAGGGGGGGGAATTGAACCCCCACGCCGTAAGGCACAAGATCCTAAGTCTTGCGCGTCTGCCAGTTCCGCCACCCTCGCTCAACAGAAATATATAAACGCTATAAGGATACTTATTGGTGCGCCCTGAAGGATTCGAACCTTCGACCCATTGATTAAGAGTCAATTGCTCTACCAACTGAGCTAAGGGCGCGTCTGTTTACACTACCCATATCCTTTTATGTTTACGGATGGCGCGCCCGGCAGGACTTGAACCTGCAACCGTTGGATTCGAAGTCCACCACTCTATCCAGTTGAGCTACGAGCGCAAAATTCACAGGTTAATGATGCTTATTAATCGAACCTTCTTAACTAACTATAAGAAATAATTTTATAGATTTTGAATTATAATTAATTTCTTAGGAAAGTCAACTGCATTCATTATTCATTTATATCCATTAACAAGCGATAACATTAACCGGTAAAAGCAAGCAATACCTAATAAATAAGTCCCGCTACAATAAAATTGAAGTGGGACTCAAAGTTTGGGGTGAGCGACGGGATTCGAACCCGCGACCCTTAGAGCCACAGTCTAATGCTCTAACCATCTGAGCTACGCTCACCGCAGTGTATGTAAAAATTGGTTTTTTTATGGCGCGCCAGGAAGGACTTGAACCCTCGACCGCCGGATTAGAAATCCGATGCTCTATCCAGCTGAGCTACTGGCGCTCAAATCTTTTAAAATTATATCAATATTAGACTGAATATCAATACAATTTTAGACTATTCACTCCTGCATAGCATTCATGTTTCGGCAGATTTTATAGCTTTCTTTAAACGTAATTTTCACATGTATCTACAGTTTTTGTCTTTTATTTTTTAAAAAAGTTTTTATACTAAAGGTTTAATTAGTCTGCTATCTTACAAAAAATAAGAAGATTATAGTCTCTTGTAGCAGGGATTAAGATTAATTTCAATTGGTAAAATATAATTATTAACGAGGTACTTTTAGAGCAAATGAGTATAAAAATAGAACTGAGCACAATGTGTTTTTATCATGGTGATATGCTTGCAAAGGTCAAACTATGCAAGGATTTAATTGAATCGTATGGTTTTGAATTTGGCATTCAGTTGCATAATTCCGTAACAGAGGATTTGTATAATAAACTTAAAGGACTCGATACTAAATTCACCATCCATGCGCCTGTATTGTCAGAGTATTTCATTAATCTGGCTAACAACGATTTTGATGCGATTCTTTCAGGATTCCAAAATAGTGCTTATGTTATGCAGTCGCTCAAAAGTAAAATTGCATTATTTCACGGGTTTTTTATGACTCAAAAACCTATTAAAAATGACCCAGCCAACTATGGAAAGGTATTGCGTGATGCTATAGATAATAAGTATAGGCTAAATGACACAAGGGTTATGGACCCGAAATATTTAGAGACGGAGGAGTTCCGTCGTTATCAGGATGTAGTGAAAATGAACATGAAACGACTTAGAGAAAAATATCCATCTTATACACTTTGCATGGAAAATGACTTTCCTGGCATTGGCAACGGTAATCAGACGCCTGCCCACTTAATATATCTCGATTGTCCGATTTGGCTTGATACTGGTCACTTATGGGCATCTGCAATCTTAAATAAATTTGATTTCTACACTGCACTTGATATGGTTTGTAAACGATGTCAGGTAATAGGTGTGCATCTAAATACAAACCGAACTCCTGTCAATTGGAATCTAAAAAGTCCAGACGGTGATACACATTCACATTTTTCCAGAGGGTATGATATGGATATGGATAAGGTTATTGGCATACTTAAATTAAATAACATTTCCCGCTTTACAATTGAAGTGGTAGATGGGGATGTAGAAGATGTAACTTTTCTTATTGAAACGTATAAGTCGGTTACTTAATAATCTTGACAAACTTAATTTTATTTGTAATATTTAGCGCCGTTAAATATTACAAAGTGTCACTTGTTACTCAGGAGCAAGTATCCATCGGAACTTGAATCAGCCAATTGAAGCCAATTTACAAAATTTTTAGTGTATCAGGAATTGCTATCATTACGTTTCTTACTATCATGGGACCGTTGACTTATAAAACCCTTAATCCTGCCATAAAAAACGAGGTCTTGAATCACTTGATCTCAGTTCGTGAAATCAAAAAAATGCAAATTCAGAATTTTTTCTATGAAAGATATGGAGACGTTAATGTGCTTTCTAAAAACCCTCTGGTTGTTCAAAGTTTGCCTCGGTTTTCAAATGCCTTCAAGGCGGGTGGCTTTGATGATCCTTCTTATAAACAGGTGGATACCTATTATGGACCACTGCTAGAACACTTCCTTAGACAATACGGTTATAATAATATATTTTTGGTAGATTTAGATGGGAATGTTGTATTTGGAGTTAAAAGAGATGTGTATATTGGAACAAATCTGAAAACAGGAGAATATGCCTCTTTTACTATTGGTGACGTGTTTAAAGAGGGATTAAATAATATTAAATTTTCTGATTTAACATGGTGTGAAGAAGCAAAAGATTTTATATTAATGGCTTCCGTTCCAGTGTATGACCTTACAAATAAGTTATTGGGCGTTATAATTGTAGAAGTGCCGTATTCCAGAATAGACGTATTCTTGTCTCAGAGGGATGGTCTTGGTGATACAGGAGAGATTTATATTGTAGGTGATGACCATTTCATGCGCTCAAAATCGAGGTTTCTTTCTCAGAATACTATTTTAAAACTGGAAATCAACACGGAGGCTACGAAAGATGCGTTTCGCGGAAACACTGACGTAAGGATTGTAAAGGACTACCGTAATATTCCTGTTGTCAGCGCATATACACAGCTCGACAATCTTAGAGACGTTACATGGGTGCTTCTGGTTGAAATTGATGTGAAAGAGGCATTTTATCCTGTCCTCGATCTTAATACAAAACTGATTATCATTTCTTCTGCGATTGCTGTTATCACGGTTGTATATCTTTATTTTACGCTGAGGAACAGACGTACGGAAAATATTCCCTTAGAACCTTTGTAGGATATATAAAAACAGGATATTCTCTAAATCTCACAGCCTCATTGTAAGCAAGAGCATGCCTGTTTTTATTTATTTCTCTTTGCTTGTTTTGAAACTCAGTATTTATTTTGGTCAGTAACAGCCTGTTCAATTCCTTGATTTGATTGAAATACAGCCTTTTTTCATCCTTATTACCAACATTTATCATCTTCAGTAACTTTTGTTTCTCGCTAATTCTATTTATAAATTCTGCGTCTTCCCACGCCTCTTTTGGGGCATGCCTCTCAGGATTGTAGCGCATATCGTTGACAACCTGCTTTAGCCTTGTCAGGCATTCGTTGCTTGTATCAAAAGTATTAAAAGGTAAAAATAAAGTAGAGGAGATTGTTACGGAAGCTGGTGGTTCAACTCCGAAGAATTCCTTTATAATTTCATCGGTAATTGTATCGTATTTGGCTCCTCCTATACCGTGGACAAACACATCCGAAAAAAATAATCGTGAAAAGATAGTTGTTGTAATTGCCCGTGGACGAATCTTAATAGAGGCATCAATTAACGTTTTTAACATGGATATATTTTTTATAACATTATCACTTTTTTTAAGGATAACAAGCGTATCGTTGCCATTTGTAATTTTCATAGAATCTTCACCGTTCAATATATAGCATCTTTCCCTTTGCCCCCCAATCTTCCATATCCAGAATGGTAGTTCAACTAAATCTCCAGAGATTTTCAGGTCAGGCAGTGGATTTGCTTTTGAACGGATTTTGTGGATACTTCGGTATTCGGCTAACTTACTGTTATAGATTTTAGCAAATGGGTCTGCTCTATATAAAATGTTCAGTAAAAATTGATAAAATCCATCTGTGTCGCATATCCATGAAACAGGAATTTCCAGATTGTTAATACCAAAGCTTTCCTCCATCTCACTTCTCGCAGAGGTTAATAAGCCAACAATGTCA
>JAHFOX010000017.1:6538-32192 GCA_023261445.1 Planctomycetota bacterium | reverse complement strand
AAACGCTAACTACCACGCGATTGCCTGCTCCGTTTAACATGTCCTTGCACATCTGTAAGTTTGGAACTGCACCGCCGCAGCCGCTGCCTACCAAGTCGTGCGCCCGTATCTGATCAGAAAATCCCAGTTTTTCAATGAGATAGGTTGATATGCCGGGACAGATGTATCCGGTGCAGGTATTAACCACCAATCCGGAGACATTGTCTACAGTCAATCTAACCTGTGAGAGCGCCTTGATAATTGCCTGAGACGAAAGGTCAACTGCCCAGTGTGTGAAGCGGGCAATACGGCTGTCCGGATGTTCATTAAAAAGGCATTCAAGCTTATCAACCGCCAGATGTCGGCGTTGTACACTTGGATGGGTAAATATCTTGTGCATGATTGCAAGGCTCTTTGGGCTTAGTTTATCCGAATAGTGTTTTACCAGAAATGCCTCTGCCTGTGCCTGATTTACAATATAAGGCGGTGTAGTGGTCGCTATTGACGCTATGTGAACATGTTCATTCATACATCCATTCCCAAAACCCTGAGTCCGCGCCGAATAAAGCGCGTGTGTCTCCATAGGGGCGGCTTTACTCCTAATCTGGATCCTAAGCGATTAATTGCAGGCAGGATTGATAGACTAATTGCATTTGAGTTGATATAGTTCAAATGACTAGCAAGGGTGTCGTGCATTATACGTGTTAACCAATCCAGATCAAGCGCAGGCGAGACATAAAATACTGGTTCAAGCATTTCCTGTGGATCAAGCGTTAAAACGCCTTCTTTCCGGGCGATTTGTTCAAGTTCTGTCCCTGGATAAATGCGTATCCCTGTATTGAAAAATGCTATGTCTTTTGGTCGTATGCATTGTGCCGCAAAGCGCAGCGTTTCACGGACGGTTTCTGTATTTTCGTTTGGACCTCCAAGCATAAAAATCCACAGACAATGTAAATGGTGGCGTTGGATAACCTGTGCGGCACTGTAAACATCTTTTGCTGTAAAGCCTTTTTGCAGTCCATCCAGGACAACATCAGATGCGCTTTCAACAGTGATGCCAATGCTATTAAAACCCGCCTGTTCCATTGCCGTAAGAAGCGTATCATCTAAGAATAACGGATTCAACTCCAGGCTTTGTAACCGGACGTCTGATTGTATTCTAGCAAGGCCTTCGCATACATTCAGGGCGTGTTCATACGGCGAGTTAAATACATTATCAACAAATTCAATATCATGCAGTCCTGCATCCGCAAGTTTTCTTACAGCGTCAACCACATGCTCAGGATTGCAGAGACGATAGTCGGGTCCCTCTATTTTCCGGTAAGTGCAGTAAACACACTTGAAGTGACATCCAAGTTTCGTTTGAACTGGCACAGTGGATAATCTGGACAGGTAGGCATGCACATCAATCCATCGGTTAAAATTGGGAATCTGACAGCCGTACAGAAAACGAGCCGCATAGCCGGTATTTTTCTTTAAAACGTTATCCTCAAGCCATGCTATACCGGGTATCCTCTCGGGTGTTTCGTCATTTGAAAGCGTTTCTAATAATTGAGGAAATACAACCTCTCCGTCCCCCAGCACCGCCCAGTCAGCCCCGGTGTAGCGAAGCAATTCTTCGGGCATTACAGAAACAGCAGCGCCTCCAAGAACAACAGGTGCATGCGTGTTGCTGCGAATGGTATCTGCAAGCGGTTTTAAATCCTTGAAGAATGCCACTGGATTTTGCATATCATTATTGTCAATGTTTCTGACGGAAAGACCCACTATGTCCGGGTTTGTTTTTTTAATCTCAGACTCCAGTGCAAGCCGGGGGTTCTGATTAAACATCAAGTCCAGCACAGAAACTCTATGTCCGGCTTGCTCGATTGCCTCCGCAACCATACAGGCGCCAATAGGCATAACTGGCGTGGGGTTGCTATAACGATTGGTGATGACAATAAGGATATTCACATAATTACTTTCTTTGCAGTTGGAGCCCAACCTCTGCAAGTCTGTGCCCAAAGGCGCGGCAGATCGCTGCTTCTTGAGGGTCTATTTCCCGATTGCCGTCAAGTCCTGCGATATGACCTGGTCCGTACGGAGAACCGCCACCTTGCGTCGTAAAAAGCTCTTTAACAGAGTAGGGTACACCCACAAGGATCATGCCGAGATGCAGCAGAGGACCCATCAGGGTAAGGATCGTCGTCTCCTGTCCTCCGTGGAGACTTGCGGTAGAGGTGAAAATCCCTGCCGGTTTGCCTTCCAGTTCCCCAGCGAACCATAACGAGGTGAGTTGGTCAATCTGGTTTTTCAATTGTGCTGATACGTTTCCGAACCTTGTGGGTGTACCAAATGCGATAGCCCCGGCGTCCTTGAAGTCGTCCAGTGTAACCAGAGGTACGTCTTTCTGCATATCTCTGCCAGCCTTCATATCATTGCGGCTCTCTATCACAGACTGAGGGGTCAGTTCAGGAACTTTGCGTACAACTGGTTCGCCCCCTTTAATCTCCTTAACCCCTTCTGCCACGAGTTTTGCCATCTTGTAGACATTGCCGTATGTACTGTAGTAAACAATTAGTACTTTCATAGGTTTTACATCCTTTCTTCGAGAAAGTTAGGCTAGATTTGATTTTGCTCTGACCATTACATTGAATCTTTTAAAATAATGATCGGTTTCTTAAGACAAAAGGGTGTTTGTGTGAATAATACTGCCAAAATACTTTCTGGTCAAGAAGAAGTCATTATATCTAAAAGCGGCATATTTTTACCTGTACCATAAATAATTTAAAAGGTAAAGATTACGCTTGCGCAAAATCTTCTTATTATGGTTGAATTAATGTTTATAATTACGATTATCCGGCCAATATTATGTCTATAATTGTGTAAAACTGAACCTGTTAAGATGAGAATATCCGCATTATTAGTAAAGTGGAATGTTCTTATTCTTGACGCAAAGATGGACTGAATATGATTATTACAGTAGTAGCTATTTCTGTGTTGATATTACTTCTTGGGTATTTATTTTACGGTAGATATATTGCAAACCAGTTACAGTTGAATAATTCAAATCCAACTCCAGCATGCCAGATAAACGATGGGGTTGATTATGTTCCTGCGAAGCCGACTATGCTATTGGGGCAGCATTTGTCTGCAATTGCTGCGGCAGGTCCAATCGTGGGACCCATCATTGCCGCTTTATGGTTTGGGTGGCTGCCAGTGTTACTGTGGATATTAATTGGCTCGATATTTATTGGAGGAGTTCATGATTTTTCAAGCCTTGTTGTTTCGATAAGGCATAAAGCGGCTTCAATCGGTCAAATAGTCAAGGACCACATGTCGCGGACAGCTCATATCCTTTTTCTTTCCTTTGTGTGGTTTGCCCTTGTTTATGTCATTATCGCATTTACAGACATTACCGCACAGACATTCAAGACCGTGTCGGCGGAAGTTGCTTTTGGTCCAGGTGTAGCGGTTTCATCCGTACTTTATATTATGTTGTCAATTGTTATGGGAGTTTTGTTATACAGATTTGGTCTCAGTTTGACTAAGGCAACGGTCATATTTGTGCCATTGATATTGTTTATTGTCTGGCTTGGTCCTCGCATGCCTGCGTTTGTCTTAGATTTCATGCTGCGTATTTCTACAAAACAATGGGATGTTATTTTACTCGGTTACTGTTTCGCGGCATCAATTATACCGATGTGGCTGTTGCTCCAGCCGCGCGGTTACCTCGGCGGCTGGTTGATGTATTTGACAATTATTACCGGGCTAATTGGCGCGCTATTTGGCGGATTTGATATTCAATATCCCGCCTTTAACGTTGAAGGGTTAAAGAGTATAGCCAGCGGGAAACCATTATTTCCAATATTATTTGTTACAGTTGCCTGTGGAGCATGTTCGGGATTTCATGCGATTGTGAATTCTGGCACAACTTCAAAACAATTGCGACGAGAGTCAGATGCGCGGCTAGTTGGTTATGGTTCGATGCTTCTTGAAGGCCTTGTTGCTGTGCTGGCGCTGGTGACGGTTATGATGATACCAAAAGGGGATGATATTCTTAAAGAGGATCCGAACATTATTTACGCTAACGGTATTGCGAGGTATTTAAATCTGATGGGCATAAGTTTTAATGTGGCGTTTCCTTTTGCATTGCTTGCTTTCTCTACTTTTGTATATGACACACTCGACGTCAGTACAAGGCTGGCAAGATATATACTTCAGGAACTCCTTGGATTACAAACGAAAATCGGCGCTTTTATAGCAACGTTGATTACTCTTGCAGTGCCAGTGTTGTTTCTTATTTTTACGAAGGAAAAAGGGTACATGGTGGCATGGCCTATCTTTGGTATAAGCAATCAACTGCTGGCAAGTCTGGCGCTCCTTGCTATTTCTGTATGGCTAATGAAAACAGGAAAGAAAGCAATCTATGTGATAATTCCCATGGTATTCATGATGATTGTAACCCTATGGTCGCTTGTTCATCATTTATTTAATTGTTTGCCGTGCATGTTCACAGGGACGTCGCTCAAACCTGATATGATAATTTCTGGAATTTTCGGTATAGTTCTTTTTGTTCTTAGCCTGTGGTTGATTTACGAAGCTATAAAAGTGCTTGTGTTTAAACCGGTAAAAAATGATGTTTCGGCGTAACTCCCTTTTTGGCATATCTTGCGCTTGCTGTTGCCTATCTCTGTGGGACATTGTTCAGAGATTGAAAGGGGACAGGCAATTATGTTATTATCTGAAAATAAACATCTTGAACGTTGAGTAAATTTAGAGTTTGAGGTATGGAGTTATGGGTGAATTAAGCGCATTTGGCAAGGTATTAATACTTTTTGGCATTATTATGATTGTTGTGGGCGGGCTGTTTTTATTCGGCAGCAAGATTCCTTTCATAGGAAGGCTTCCTGGAGATATTGCCATTCAAAAGAAAAATTTTAGTTTTTATTTTCCCATCACGACAAGCATAATTATTAGCATAATCCTTTCATTGATTATGTGGTTTCTAGGCAGGAAGTAGTACAAAGCAGAATACAGATTTGCGATTTTCAGATTACATAGAAAATATGTCAATTAAGGTTACGCCCATCAGCCCCAGACTGATAATACCATTGATGGTAAAAAAGGCTATATTGACCCTTGATAGATCTTTGGGTTTAACAAGTGAGTGTTCGTAAAATAGCAGACCAGCAATGATGCATACCCCAATTGCATAAATAGCTCCCAAATCTGCATATCGTGTCAGTATCAATAGCACAAGCACCATAAAAAAATGTAATATGCCAGAAAGTATTAATGCCCACTTAATGCCTAATTTCTTTGGTATAGAATATAATCCTAGTTTTTTGTCATGTTCAATATCCTGACAAGCATAAATAATATCAAAACCTGCTGTCCATAAGACAACGGCAAATGCGAGCAGTAAGGGTGTGATTGCCAATGTGCCCTGTATTCCAATCCATGCGCCTATAGGTGAAAGCGCCAGTGCAAGTCCAAGTACGAAATGGGATAAATGACTAAATCGTTTTGTGTAAGAATACCCAAAAACGATTATGATAGCGAGTGGCGACATATAGAAGGATAATTTGTTTAATAACCATGTAAATGTAACGAATAGTGTGATGCACAAGATGGTAAAAAGCCATAAGTTCATTCTGCCGATTTTGTTTTGCAGTTTAACACGATAATCGGTTCTGGGGTTTTGAATATCATAATTTGTGTCAACCAGACGATTGAATGACATAGCGGCGCTGCGTGCTGTTACAAGTGCGGCAAGGATTAACAATAATTGTTTAATGCCCGGCACGCCGCCAGCGGCAAGAAAAGCGCTCATGACAGCAAAAGGAAATGAAAATAGTGTATGCGAGAATTTAATCAGATTAAATATCGAAGCAATCTTTTGTAGTGATTGTAAAAAACACATTTTACGCCCTTTGTTTTTTTACCATGGTTTTAAGTAATATTCAGTGTCTTTAGTGACGAATCGTTCCGAGATTATATTTGCTGATGGTTTATTAATCAAGGGTGTAACCTGAAAATATGTTAATGATGAACATATCTGCCATAGTGACAGGAACAAATATTTTTGTGTGTTAAAAGTGTCAAAATGACAATAGAAAATATATTGATAAATTAAACGGAAGTTTGTAATATATTTTTAGCATAAATATTAATATAACCGTAAGTGCCTGATTTAATTAGCAGTATGATACTTTTGTACTATAATAATTTTTCTAATCTTATGATTGGAGTCTATATATAAACTTGGCAAATTTATAAAGATTTGGTTGGTATATAATTTGCGCATGTTTTATAAATGTTTTTAACAAATTATTAAAGGATTCAAATTATGATGGCTTTATTAGACCCGAGAGCTGGTAATTATTCACTTCTTATAACGGACGATGACGAGTCGTGCCGTTATAGTTTAAAAGATGTATTTGAACTCAAGGGTTATACTACATACCTGGCTAGTTGTGGTCGTGAGGCTGTGAAAATTGCCAAATCGGAGGAAGTGCATTTGCTGATTTTAGATGCGCACCTCCCCGATTATAGCGGACTCGAAACATTTAAGATTATAACAAAAGAAGTTAGTTGTGAAATTCCATGTATTTTTATGTCTGGCGAAATAACAAGAGAACTTCAAATAGACCTTATCAGTGTGAATGCATATACGCTGATACCAAAGCCGATTAACGTAAATATATTACGAGATTCTGTCGAGCAGGTCATTTCAAAATACTATTGGAAAATAATGTAAATGTAAAGTATTGATTAATGGTTTTTATCGGTATGGATTATAGAAAGGAGTGTTTTGAATTATGAATGTAAAGCCATTGGGTGAGAAGGTATTAATAAAGAGGGTAGAAGCCGAAGGAAAGACTGCGGGTGGTATTGTATTACCTGATACTGCAAAGGAAAAACCCATAGAAGGAAAAGTCATTGCCCTTGGAGACGGGAAGATGTTGAAGAGCGGGGGGAGGGCTAAGTGTCAGGTAAAAAAGGGCGATAGAGTAATATTCAGTTCTTACGGTGGTACCGAGGTAAAGATTGATGGTGAAGATTATTTGTTAATGTCTGAAGAAGACATTCTAGCTGTAATTGAATAATATTTAGGAGGTAGTAATGGCTGCAAAAAAGATTATCTATGGACATGATGCGAGTGAGGCCATAAAGAAAGGTGTAAAAAAATTGGCTCAGGCTGTTAAGGTTACTTTAGGACCCAAAGGCCGTAATGTTGTTATTGAAAAGGGTTTTGGTTCGCCCGTAGTAATTAATGATGGTGTTACTGTTGCAAAAGAGATCGAACTTGAAGACCCATATGAGGACATGGGCGCCAAAATGGTTATAGAAGCTGCTTCAAAGACAAATGATATGGTAGGTGATGGCACATCTACTGCGACGCTTTTGGCAGAAGCAATATTTGAGGAAGGTATTAAGAATATAACGGCAGGAGCTAATCCTGTTGATATTAAGCATGGCATTGAGAAATCTATAGATGCTTTGACAAAAGAACTAACAAGGATTTCCATTAAAATATCCGGCAAAAAAGAAATCGCACAAGTTGCCACTATTGCTGCAAACAACGATGAAGAAATTGGTAACCAAATAGCCGATGCTATGGAAAAGGTTGGCAAAGATGGTGTTATTACTGTGGAAGAGGGAAAAAGCCTAAGCACTTCTGTTGATTTAGTTGAAGGGATGCAATTCGACAGAGGTTATTTATCTCCCTACTTTGTGACCTCTCCTGACACAATGGAAGCCATTTTTGAGAATCCGTATATTTTAATATATGAAAAGAAGTTGTCTGTAATAAAAGATTTAGTTCCTTTATTAGAGAAGATTGCTAAATCAGGCAGGGCTTTGGTTATCATTGCTGAAGATATAGAAGGGGAGGCGCTTAGCACACTTGTTGTTAATAAACTTCGAGGCACTTTACAATGTGCGGCTGTTAAGGCGCCTGGTTTCGGTGATAGAAGAAAGGCAATGTTGGGTGATATTGCAGCACTTACAGGAGCCAAAGCGTTATTTGAAGATTTAGGCATACAGCTATCCAGTGTTCAACTCACTGATTTAGGCAGGGCAAAGAAGGTGACAATTGATAAAGACAACACAACGATTATTGACGGAGCGGGCGACCCGAAAGAAATCGAGGGGAGAATTTCTCAAATCAAAGCGGAGATAGAAACAACCACTTCTGATTATGATCGGGAAAAATTGCAGGAACGGCTAGCAAAACTTTCTGGTGGAATTGCGCAGATTAATGTTGGCGCTGCCACTGAGGCAGAAATGAAGGAAAGAAAGTCCCGTGTTGAAGATGCTGTTCATGCTACCAGAGCCGCAGTGGAAGAAGGCATTTTGCCGGGCGGAGGTGTTGCTTTAATAAGGGCATCAAAGGTATTAGATGAGATTTCGGTAAAGGGAGATGAAAAGATTGGAGTGAATATTGTTAGAATGTCTATCGAAAAGCCTATTCAGCAGATTGTTGAAAACGCAGGTCTGGAAGGAGCTGTCATATTGCAAAAGGTAAAAGAAGGTAGTGGTAGCTTTGGATACGATGCATACGGTGAAAAGTTTACTGATATGGTGGAAGCTGGTATAATTGATGCGGCAAAGGTTGTAAAAGTGGCGCTTCAAAACGGCGCCAGTATAGCCGCCTTGCTTTTAACAACAAATGCTGTTATTGGAGAGATTCCGGAAGAGAAAGAAACAGCAGGACAACCTCCTTGCGGACATAGGCATTGATTTAACTAAATTATACGTGTTTTAAAATAACAAAGGCGTTGAACTGTTTAAGTCCAACGCCTTTTTTTATTGGCATGTATTTAATTTATGTTTGATCTACTCCCTGCTGCATCAAAAGAAACCCAAAGATATCTTCTGAAACACCCAAACCGCTTTGACTTTGTTTTACAATGCTTCTCATATTCTTTTTGATTTCCCATCACCTTTCTCTCCTTCCAAAAGTTTTTAGAAGAAGTTTAGACGATGTAGTATTGAGTTCACGATGTTATTAGTGCAACCACTTAATAAAGTGGTGTTTCTTTAGCATACGTTTTTTGTTTACGAGCTAAAGCGGTAGTGGGGGCTGGATACTCGGATTATAAGCTAAACGAGTTAAAGAGAAAATATTTCTTATGGATAGGGTATATTTCCCCTTTTAAATAAGCGTTTTCTGGAAGATAAAGTAACGTGAGAAAATAGTTAGCGTTTATTTTTTCCCTCTGTTTAACCAGTCGCATCCTAACATTAATAATAAGTAAGGACTACCTATGAAAAGAGCAACAATAACAACCCTGACAAAAAAGGGACAAACTACGATTCCAAAAGAAATCAGGGAATACTTAGGAATCAACCCTTAAGACGGGCTTTTGTGCTGTCTCGAAAATCGATAAGCTCGCTTTTTGGAAACGAAACCGAATTACCGGGAACCTGTTTATGCCCAAGAATACGTTTTTCTAAATGCTCTTTTGCCCCTTGTTCGGTCTTCACAAAGGCGGCTAATTTATAACAATCCTCCTTAAATCTGGCAATCCGTTCTTTTCTTGCAAAACCCGGTTCAACGGTGGGTGTTATAACCAGCTTTTGGGATGGGGGACAATTTACACTATTTACAAGCCTGATTGTCAAGGGACAATGGCATCTATCACTTTTTTGATTGCTTCGGGATCGTTAGAAAAATCGACAGATACAATACTAAGATCCTTAAGTTGCAAAATGGTAATCGCATTTGACGTAGAAGGAAAATCCTTTGAAACTGAATCATCCTTGTCAACCAGAATTACATAAGGGAGTTTACGCATCTTTGGAAGGGCAAGAAATTTGGTAATAATGCTGGGCATACCGCTTATATTTGCAATATAAACGGTGTGATGGTTTGATAAATAACCAGCATTAACATTTTCCAGGGCCACTTCCATAATTTTATTCGACGCCCTGCTATTACCAAATACTATAAGTTGTAATGATTTGTCTGCCTTATGGCTTTCTCCATGTTGGTCTTCAAGTATAAATGGCGGTAACTTGGTTCCAACAATAACTGGTTCTCCGTGGACTATACCACCAAAAAGAAATAAGAAGAGAATTGGCAGCACATATTTACATTTCATTATTTATATCCCCTCTTGAAATATGTAATTTTGATCTAACCACTTGAACCCGATTATAACATGTTGCTGCAAATATTCAATTCATAAGAGGGGTTGGTTTTTTGAGCAATACAAACCATATGACCATTCTAAAAACTAATTAAACTTGACACAACGCTAGATATTTGTAAATATCCAGCTATTGTTATTTATCCTGATTTTTGTGCAGGGGAGGAATCAATACATTGTTATGAGTATTAGCCTCAAAAAAGTATAATTTTTCCGTAACCTCTATAAATACATAAGAATCATTTTTGAATTTTACTTCACATGAATAAACCGTGCAGTCTATTTACAAAGCAATAGTAATATTTCTTTTTTGTTTCTTATGGCTCACGCCTCTCTATCCAGAGTCCATACAGGATAGCATACAAGAAATCATTGACAACAGCACATTTGTTAGAATTCAGAAACCTTTTGCTGTCCGCACAGATAGAAAGACCTTCGAGTGCTTTACAGAACATGTCGAAGAACTTTCAATGTGTGAGAAGGGTTGTAATAAAAAGGAGTTGATATTGGAAGCCAAAGGAGATAATAGGTATGGCATTCAGATTCCATCAGCATACGCTAAGGGGGAGTTTGCATTGGTTGAACGACAACCAAACAAAGTAATCTATATGGGACACGGCAGTGCCGCTGTGATATTTAATTTTTCTGGATGTGTAATACTCGTGGTTGACTATGCAACACAGACCGATGAGAAAGGGTCTTATGAAGAAGTGAGAACGTCTGTCTACTTGAAGTTCGACGATCCACTTCTTGCAGTTCCGGCCAAAGCGGCAAGCCCATTCGTGAATTATAAATTGGATAAACTCATAACCGAATTTTCAACGAAGACCAAAGAGGTGGTGGAGTACGCTTATGCAACCGGGAAAAGCGCACAGTAAGAGGCACAATATTATTTTAAATGCTTATTGAATCCTCCTATACTCCTCTTTTGCAAAAAGGAATATAGGAGATTTGAAAATGAAGCTAAAACCTCCCCCCAACAGGGTATTTTTTTAGAATATGGATAGTAATGATTCTCAAGTAATTGTTAGCGAAACTACAGACAAAGGTTTCTTAAGAGAACTTATAGAGGCCAATCTCACCAGACGATTAATTCCTAAAGGACTAAGTTGGTTTGGGTGTATGGGGGGATTGTCCCTCGTTGCTTTTATAATCCAGTTAAGCACAGGGATATTTCTTATGTTTTATTTTATTCCAAATATCAGGGAGTCTCTTGCCAGTATCCAGCATGTAAGCCATAGTGTTCCATACGGGTGGCTTATCCAACGCATACATGCCATTGGGCCGCATATTATGGTTGGCATGGTATTTAGTCATATGCTCCGCATACTCTTTAAAGGAATTTATAGGCACCCACGAGAGCTGCATTGGGTGTCAGGGGCATGCCTGCTTATTTTGACTTTACTCATGTATTACACAGGAAGTTTGTTGACTGCACACAATATTAACGGACACCATCCCATTCATTTGACGCGCATATATGCCATACATGTGGCAGGTATCCCGCTGTCTATGGCACTATTTATGGGCATACATTTCTTTATGGTTAGAAAAACAGGTATTTGTGAATCCCTATGAAAGATTACACAAAAAACAAGAGCCCTGAAATGTTGGAACCATTTTCCCCCAACGAACTATTCAGACACATCATCGTTTCTTGTTTTTTGGTTGTTGTTGAATTAATTGCCATTATTATATTTCCGCTGCCATTTAAATTAACCAGCAAGCCTGACTATGTTCCTTGGTTTCTTTTACCACTTTACAAATTAAATAAACTTATTCATAGCGAGGTTGTATTTATTTCTCTAGTAGTTGTGTGCGCCTTATTATTTGTTTCATGGCCGTACCTCATACCTAATGGCACAGGAGAACACCACAACCTATGGCAAAGACCGATTCCTTTTGCAATCGTTATCATCACAATTACCTCTGTGATTACAGTATGTATTTTAAATCTTTAAAATTACTCCAAATATTTCTTTCCATTCTCTCTCTAGCCTCCTGTTTTCTTCCTTGCGGTTGTATTGTCTATCCTGAGTTGGCTGAGAAAGGACTAAAGTCTCCGCCGTCTGAGCGGTGTAGAGAGTGCCACAGAGATATTTATAACGAATGGCGGGATTCACCTCACGCCCATAGTTTTACTAATGTTGCATTCAAAGAAGAAACGAATGAATATCAGTTTACCTTTTGTATAGGATGCCACGCACCTGAGACTATTTTTACAGACAAAAAGATTGAACCACGCAGTAAGAATCTGGCGGAGGGGGTAAACTGTAACAGTTGCCACCTGAATGACTGCAAATTGAGCGGTCCTACGCCGGCATATGGGCCGCATCCTATCGCAGAAAAGAACGCATTCTTTAGAACAAGCGAATTGTGTGGGAAATGTCATTTGGGTACATTTAAGGCGTGGCAGGTGTTGCATGTATCTGGGGGCAAAAAGACGTGTCAAGACTGTCACATGCCTGCCATAAAGCGCAAACTTATTCAGAACGACCCGTGGCAAAAGATACATTCAAAAAGAGAGGGGAGGCAACACCTTTTCTCGTGCCGAACCTCATTTGATGAAAATGAAAATTCACTAAAATTGTCATTTATAAAAGTAACACAGTCCAAAGGCAAAATTAAAGGTGTGCTAGAATTAGAAAATACGGACATTCCACACAGCATACCTACAGGGGATTATGGATACCGAGAGGTTGTGGTAACGATAGAATTACAGGATGAGACAGGGCGAGTTGAAGATTCTAAAAGGGAAAGCCTGTTTGTTGAGATGAAAACTGCTTTAAAATACAAGGAAAACAGAAATATCCCCTTTTGCTTTGATTGGAGTAAGGATTCATATGCGTTAAAGGCAAATATGATTCGAACCTCTTTCAACAAAGACTCGAATATCTTACTGGCTGAAACGATTTATAAACCATAGCATCATGTTTGCCAAAGTAAAAAAATCGAATAAAAGGATCACAATTAAACTTGCAATATTTTCAGCAGTGGCCGCAGGAACAGTTGTTTTTACGCTGCTCTTTACTGCAACAAGGCCAAAGCACATACTATATTGTGCAAAATGCCACAATAATGTCTCGCTTTCCAGCTCATTTAATAATACCTGTAAAAATCCGCTATCAAAAGATGTCACCTGTATTGAGTGTCATACCCATAAAAATAAAGGTACCTCTGTGATGGCTGTAGAGATAAGAGACGAACATTGTACTACTGAATCATGCCATCCCTTAGATAAATTGACAGAGAAATCGGTTCCATATAAAACGATTAAACCATTTCAGCACAAAACACACTGTGTATCAAACCGCAACCAAATTACCGAAAATCTCAAACCGAGATGTATCTCCTGTCATACCAGCCTTGGTGGTGACAAACATTTTGGTATAGATGAAAAGACATGTAATATATGTCATTTTATAGATACCCAAAAACCTCTCTATACTCAAGACAAGATGCCTATCTCTGAATGTATTCTATGCCACGATCATGTCAAAAAGACGGTTGATATCTATGATAAGACTTTCAATCACGATAAGTATGAAGGAAATAAAAAAGTAAGTTGTACCGATTGTCACTTTAATACTATTCAGGGGAATGGGAAGGTGGATAAGCAAAGTTGTTATCAGTGCCATTCAACGATTGCAAATAATTCTAATAGTGCATCCGATATGCATTACAACCATATTGTTAAGCGTAAAACTACCTGTACCCCATGCCATACTTCTGTTACGCATGGTTGGATTAAGTTGTGTAACGAAAATCAAAGATCCGATCAACTTCTTACTCCCACCGCAGATTATAATGTTCAAAATATGATTATGATGGGGTTGGGTGGTGTGGGTGTCAAATGCGAGACTGACCCGATGTACCTCGCAACATTAAACTGTTCCGCATGTCATAAAGATAAACAACGATATGCAAACGTAACACCCAAGACATGTAATAATTGTCATAAAAAAGGGTTTGATAAAATTCTGGCAGAACAGATGTGTTTTATAACATCAGAGATGCGGTTGTTAAAAAATCTGCTGGCAAAGGCTAAAGGGCAGCATATTGTCAATACTACCCGCGTTATTAATGAAGCGCAAACTAACTTTAATCTCATCAAGGAAGACGGCAGTCTTGGCGTCCATAATATCAAATACGTGAAAGATCTATTGTGCTATAGCATCACAAATTTAAAGCAAATTGTAAAATAGACATTACGATGAAACCCAAAGTACAATTCATTTTTTTTATAGGCATATTTTTATTACAATCGTTATCGTGGGGAGATGATAATTATTTAATCAAATCAGATACGTCCCCATTCCCAAGCGATTCCTGCATTGACCGATGCCACGTGAATTATATGGCGTACCGCACTGTATATCAAGGAGAGGTTTTTAGACATAAGACACATTCCCCAAATCAAAGATTGGAGTGCAGTCAATGCCATAATAACGACGCAGTAAACACAAAAACACATGGTGGTCTTGTTATTAAACAGAAAGACTGTATGTTCTGTCATCATAAAGAACCAAGCGACGAAAATTGTCAGAAATGTCATGCCGATGTGAAAGACTATATGAACGGAAGTATCCAGAACTTAGTTATCAAAATATCAGATTGGATGTCTCAGTCCGTTTCCTGTAAGAATTGTCATAAGCTGAAAACGGATGGTACTGCATTTAAAGCCGTACGTGAATATTGTACAGAATGCCATAACGAAGATTATGGATTATTGTACGATGCATGGAAGGAGACGTTGAACAGTAAAATCAAAAAATTCAGCAAAAACGATACAAATATTATAAACATGCAAAATCCTTTAAGATTAGTCCAATCATATGGAATGCACAATTTTCGCTTATCACTGATACTCCTAAGGTCAATTGAACAATAAACTATTATCGAGAAATGCGTATATTCCCACGCAGATAAGCTGAAAGTGGAAGGGGTGTCTCTCTGTGCCAAAAATAATTAGACACTTTTCCAGTAAAAAAGAATAACAAAGCAGGTTTAAATCAAATAAATTACTTGAAATTAATATTTAAAAAATATAGATATATTACTTAAGGTCGAAAGAATCTAATTCGTTAACTCGTATTTACTTTTAGAATATGATGTTATAAAACAGGTGCCTTCAAATTTTCATAAGATACTTCTGGAAAGAAAATTTTAGAATATTCTAAATAAGGTTTGATAGTAGTTGTGCTAATTTTGTGCTAAAATTAATCGAAAAAGATAGAATTGATTAAAACCAATAGAATGGATATAATGCCAACAATCCCTTAATTTTTAAGGTAAAACAGGAAACTAGCCCGATATCAAGGACTTATAATTTTAATCTTTTTCACCTTTGCAACCTGATCCCTTGCTTTGATAACATTAACCGTTATCAAGGATTGAGATTGAGAATATTATTGAGTCTATTAGTTTTATGAAATATTTGGGTTAAGGTTACATACAATCTTAAAACCAAAAAAAGAAATAGTGTATCAATCAATATGGTAAGTTTATGTCAATAACTAATCGTCACGAAGAATATCAATCTCCGCTTACTGAACGCTACGCCGGTAAAGAAATGTGCTTTGTTTTTTCTGATCAATATAAATTTAGCACATGGAGAAAACTCTGGATTGCACTTGCTGAATCTCAAAAGGAGCTTGGTCTGCGGGCAATTACAAATGACCAGATAGAAGAAATGCGGAATTTTCAGGATACAATTAACTTTGATACTGCAACGGAATATGAGAAAAAATTCAAACATGATGTCATGTCTCATATTCATGCATACGGCGATCAATGTCCAATGGCAAAACCAATTATTCATTTGGGAGCAACGAGTGCTTATGTGCAAGACAATACTGATCTTATTCAGATGAAGGAAGGTTTGCATATTGTACTTACGAAGCTTGTGAACATTGTAAGTGTGCTTTCAAATCAAGCAATTAAATATAAAGACCTTGCAACGTTGAGTTTTACCCATTTTCAGCCAGCGCAGCCGACAACTTTGGGGAAGCGGATTTGCCTGTGGATGCAGGATTTTGTTTTTGATATTGAAGAAATAGAGATGAGAATTAAAGCATTAAGATTTCATGGGGTAAAAGGCACAACAGGCACACAAGCCAGTTTTATGGCGCTTTTTAACAACGATGCCGAGAAGGTTAAAAGGTTGGATGCGCTTGTTACAAAAAAAATGGGATTTGATAGTTATTATTCAATAACGGGGCAAACATATAGTCGGAAAATTGATAGTCAGTTTATGTTCAGCTTGGCAGGTATAGCGCAATCTGCATCTAAATTTTCTAATGATATGCGATTGCTTCAACACCTGAAAGAGGTGGAAGAACCGTTTGAAGAAGAACAGGTTGGTTCCTCCGCCATGGCATACAAAAGAAATCCTATGCGTTGCGAACGTATAACCTCTATTGCACGTTACGTACTTTGTAATTCATTGAACCCTGCATTTACAGCCGCTTCTCAATGGTTCGAAAGGACGCTAGACGATTCTGCCAATAAAAGAGTTTCTATTCCAGAAGCATTTCTTGCTATTGACGGCATATTAAACATTGTGTTAAACGTTGTGTCTGGATTAAACGTTTACCCCGTCGTTATCAATCGCCATCTTGCCGATGAGTTACCTTTTTTGATTACAGAAAATATTCTTATGGCGGCAGTAAATGCCGACGGAGACAGACAAACACTTCACGAAAAGATTAGGAGGCACGCAATGGAAGCCTCTCGCAAAGTAAAAGAAGAAGGTGGCAAAAACGATCTGTTGGAAAGAATAGGAAAAGACCCTTCATTTGCAAGGATTAAGTCAAACCTAAAAGAAATCTCCGATCCGTCAAAGCTGGTTGGCAGGGCGCCACAGCAGGTGGAAGAATTTGTGAGTGAGATAATTGGTCCTATTTTGAGGCGTTACACACATTTAACAGCTAAGAAATTAATACCAACACTGAATGTTTAATTATTGTGAATGGGGGATTAAATTATTTGGTATAGAACCGAGTTTTATGAGGGATGGCAAATAAAAAACTGATAGACAATCTTTTCCTTACATTAATAACAGATATAAGTCAGTGCAAACAGCCCTTTTTAGACACTATAAAACTAGCATTAAAGGGTGGTGTTAGAACGATACAATTAAGAGAAAAGGGACTTGCAACTAGCGAACTTTACTCTTTAGCGTGTGAACTGAGAAAGATAACTTTAGCTTTTCAGGCAAATTTAATCGTTAGCGACAGGGTGGATATTGCCCTTGCAGTTGGGGCTGATGGTGTGCATTTAGGTTGGCAGTCCTTGCCGTTTGACGCCGTCAGAAAATTGATTAGTTCTGAAAAACTAATTGGTATATCTACGCATAATCGTCAGGAGGCATTACAAGCTCGGAATATTGGGGCTGATTACATAACATTCGGGCCTATCTATGATACGCCTTCAAAGACAGGTATTCTTGAGCCTTGTGGTCCTGAGAAAATACTAGAATTAAAAAAAGAAATTAAGATACCAATTATCGCAATAGGCGGAATAAATGAGAAAAACGTAGAAGCTGTTTTAAATGAGTGGGCAGATGGTATTGCCGTTATTTCGAGTATCATGAATGCTCATAATCCAGAGGAAGCCGCGAGATGTTTGTACAAGAAAATTGAAGCATTTAAATCCAAGAAATTCTGGTAACAAATTTTAAACCACAAGATAAGTTTTGAATTAGAATAAAGAAATCCGAAACAAGAAGGGGACAACCTTAATATGCAGTTCCTAGAAAAATTACACTTTGATGAAAAGGGGCTTATTCCATCTGTAATTGTGGATGTACTTGATGGGCAAGTACTTACCCTTTGCTATATGAATAAAGACGCTGTTGTAAAAACGATTGAAACAGGCAAAGTGCATGTATTTCGCCGTTCCCAAAATCGTTTGATGATAAAGGGCGAGACTTCGGGTCATATTCAGATTGTAAAAAAGGTCTTTTTCGATTGTGAAGGGAATTCACTCGTTTTTGCGGTGGAACAACACGTGGCTGCATGTCATGCAGGTTACAAGACGTGCTATTACAGGGAATACATCCCGAAAACAGATAGTATTCAGATTGTAGAGAATAAAATATTTGATCCCAATAAGGTTTACAAATAAAAACTGATGTGTTTTGTAAAGAATAATAAAAAATCGCTGAAAAAACGCTTGAAAACAATTACATCAAATGTTATAGTCTTAATTCGTTGTAGTTAATTTAGCTGTTTTGTATACAGCTTTAAGAACTTTATTCCGCCTTATCCGCTGGAGGAAAAAAACATGTATAAATATGGTAAGTATGTAAAGTTTTTCCTTTTGGTAGCCTTCGTAGGAATGACGGGCTGCGCTGAGTTGACCGAACTCAGAAATTTGAATAGAAGACAGGCAATAACAATAAGAGACCAGTCCGATGAAATTTCAAGACTTAAGAGGGATATTTCCTCTGTCTCGGATAAGTTAAAATCAAGCGAAGAGGAGATGAATAAACTCAGAAAGCTTGCTAAATCTATAGGAGGGGGTGCTAGTGTAAGAGACACAATAGAAGGTCCGGTAATTCTTTTCCCGGAAAAAATATTATTTGATTCAGGTATGGCTGTAATAAAGCCAAGTGGAGAAACAGCGCTGAAGAAAATGGCAGAATTCCTCATAGAGAATCCGTCTGCATTTATCCGAGTTGATGGTCATACCGATTCTGATCCTATTGTAAAAACTAAACATCTGTGGGATTCTAATCATCATTTGTCCGCAGCAAGGTCGTTAAGCGTATTTCATTTTTTGACAAAGAGCCAAGATATTCCTGAAGGAAGAATTCACGTTGCAGGTTTTGGTCCTAACCGTCCAATATCGTCTAATAGCACAGCCGCTGGGAAAAAAGATAACAGGAGGGTGGAATTCTTAATATTAAGTCAACCATCTCCGTTACCTCCGAAGGAGTCTTCGTTAAGCACCGAACAGGAGCAAGAGCCTATTCTGACAGAGCAGTCTGTGGAGGAACCATCGGAAGCAGCGCCTGCGGCGCCTGAAACAAATGAAGCAACCGAAGCGACAGAAGCAACGGAAGAGAGTGAACAGAAATAAGTTGTTTGTGGAAATAGTTTCTTCCGATAGTTTAATGCTATCGGAAGAAACGTTGGTTTAGAAATTGTATTTATTTAAAAACAGATACCAAATCTGCATTGTCCACAATTCGCAAACCAAGTTTCAAAACAACCCCAGTATAAAACCACTCCATCAGTTCAAGGTTTTAAAAGTAAAAATAAGCTGTACATATTTGTTTAAACTGTAGTATTGTATTTTAATTATTTTTAGGTTGTTATGGTTTTAGTATGGAAAATGTAAAACAAAATAAAACTCCTGCAGTGATAGGAATAAAAAAAGATAATAATAATCAAGCCAATCAAGGACAATCAGACAGAAGCGAAAGGGGGGATTCCAATAAAGTTTGGCAATTCTTCTGTTCCGTAAAATTAGCAGTGGTAATTATTCTGGTCATGGTTGTGGCGTGCATCATTGGTACGGTAATCTTACAGGAAAAAACGCTGGACGAATATACTGCCAGATATGGATATGGACTAGCGACGTTTTTCAAAGTAACGCAACTGAACAATGTCTTTCACTCCTATTGGTTTTCTTTCCTGTTATTATTGATGTGTGCCAATCTCATTTGCTGTACAATAAAACGATGGAGAAATACAATCTTACAAACAGGGTTTGTTCTTACCCACATTAGCATTGTTTTAATTCTTACAGGAGGTGTTGTAAAGCTACAGTTAGGCATAAAGGGTGGTGTGAACGTATATGAAGGGAAATCCGTAGATTACTTTCTAACGCAAATTATTAATCGTCAGGGTAAAATTGATTATATCAAGAAGAGCCTGCCGTTTACTATTGTACTAGATGATTTCATATTAGAAAAGAATGAACCTAAATTCCAACTTGTATCGTATGTAAAGAGTAAGGATCGCCAAAAAGTATTGGAAGCAGTAATTGGGAAAAGACAAAAAGTGCCCGGGTCGGATTACAAGATAAAAGTTTTAGACTATATTCCTGATGCGGAATTAAAGCAGGAGCCAATAAATACATCAGATACACCAGAAAATCCCGCCGCTTTTGTGAAACTGTTTGGTTCTGAGAAGATTACGGCTGAGGGCTGGTTGTTGGCGTACGGCCACAACTCGTACGATGACAGAAAACAAAACATACGTATAGAATATAACTGGTATCCATCGCAACAAGAGTTTGACAATGCTGTGAATTCTATTGGAACTACACAAGCAAAATTATCTATTGCAGTATCAGGCAAATCTTTTGACTTTCCTTTAGAACTTAATAAGACTTTTAAAATTGAGGGAACTGATTATAGCGTTAGATTCTTGCAATATGTGCTTAATTATGGAGACAGGCGTCCTTTGGAGGAACAGCTACCAGATAATCCCGCCGCTCAGATTGAAATCAACGGCGCTGAAGGTCCTGAAACCCGCTGGGTATTTGAAAAATTTCCTGATTGGGAAAAGATGCACCCGTCCAAGTACAAAGACTTAAAATTTACGTGTGATGGGATTGCTAATTCCTATATGGCAAAAAATACAGTTAAAGTATTACAATCTTCCGAAGGCAAGAAAACTATTGTATATATAAAAGACAGGCGTATTGTAGAGGCCTATCCTTGGGAGTTGGAGAAGAAATATACTATCGGTGATACCGGTCATCAGGTTATGGTAGCTAATTATTTTCCATCATTCGACTTTAAAAAGGAAGTTGTAAAAAAATCGGATCAAATAGGAACGCCAGCTGTTTTTGTTGAAATGGAAGGTCCGAACGGAAAGGTATCTGATTGGATATTCTCTAATACCCAGTATGCTACATGGTATTCCGACAATAATCTTGCACTTGTCTACGAGTCTACTGGTGAATCTGTTAAACATTTTATCAGTAATTTACGAATTTTGGATAATGGCAAAACTGTTGCGGAAAAGTCAATTAAGGTAAATGACCCATTAGAATACAATGGATATGTTATTTATCAATCAAGTTATGATCCTGAGGCGGGAAATTATTCTGGTTTGCAAATTGTCAAGGACCCTGGCATTCCAATAGTTTACACTGGTTTTGGGATATTATGTTTTGGCGTGGTATTTATATTTTATATAAAACCATTTCTTAAGAAAAAACAAAAAAAAGAAGTGAAAGTGGCGGAGGGCTAAAATGAGTTTAATCAACATAACATTAATTGTGTATATAGTAGCTTCTATTGCCTATATTATAAGGGAAATATGGGGGTCTTCAGGTGCAAAATGGGCATCGCTGGGACTGCTTATTTTGGCATTCTGCCTAAACTTGACTATGGTGGCCGAACGTTCCATAAAGGCAGGGCATCCGCCATTTTCAAATTTGTATGAATCGCTCGTGTTTTACGCATGTTGTACGGCCTTTATATATATAATATTTGAATTTGTTTACAATTTCAGAATTGTAGGGGCTTTGGCATCAATTCTGTCTATGTTAATTTTGTTTTATGCTACGCTTCAGGACGATACTATAAGACCTATAATGCCGGCATTGAAGAGTAACTGGATGTTAATCCACGTTGTTACTTACATGCTCGGATATGCCGCATTTGGAATTGCATTTGTAACAAGTATTATTTTTTTGGTGGTAAAGCCTTTTGCTAAAAAAGGAAATGAAAGCGAAGATGGAAGGGAGATTTTGCCTAGGAATTTTGATAGGTTAAGCTATAAGATAGTTGCTTTTGGATTTCCTTTTCTTACATTAGGAATGATTACAGGCGCAGTTTGGGCAAAAAAGGCTTGGGGCGACTATTGGTCATGGGATCCAAAAGAAACATGGTCTTTAATTACATGGCTTGCATACTTAGTTTACTTGCATACCCCTCTTGTTTTACCCAAAATGAACATCAATAAATCAAAGGCATCTGTGATGTTGTCAATCTGGTTGCTTGTCGCCTTTGGAATAGTAAACTTTACGTTTATGGGCTTAAGTTATTTACCCTCTGCTGAAGACAGTGCGCATGTTTACGGGTCTAAATAATCTTTGAGTTTGAAATTATTTCACCGCAATGAAACCAAGGGGTTGGGCAAAGAATAAACATGCCAATGTTGCGGGCACATGTTTATATTCATGGCAGGGTTCAGGGTGTGTTTTTCAGGGCTTCTACCAGAGACGAGGCTCAAACAATTGGTATTAAGGGTTGGGTTAAAAATTGTTCGAATGGCAGTGTTGAAGCCGTCTTTGAAGGTGGAAAAAATACAGTTGATAAAATTGTGAACTGGTGCAAAAAAGGACCAACAGGCGCTTATGTTGAACGTGTTGATGTTAGCTGGGAAAAATACTTGGGCGAATTTAATGAATTCACGATAGTTTACTAACATGCTTGATGTCATCACAACAAACTCAGGCGTTATACTATCCATCCGAACTCAACCGCATTCAAGTAAAAATCGTATAATAGGCGAATACGGCGGACGTCTAAAATTGGCCGTTACCGCTGCCCCTGAAAAAGGCAAGGCAAACAAGGCTGTAATTGAACTACTGGCAGATACACTCCGCATTAATGAATCTTCAATACATATTATTTCAGGCGAATCTTCAAGAGACAAACGTTTAATGATAGAAGGGTTAACCCAAGAAGATTTAAAATGTTTGTTGAACAATAAATTATAAATAACTACACGTCTATATGGACTATAAAAATACACTCAACTTACCGACTACTAAATTTCCCATGAAGGCAGATTTGCTCAGGAAAGAGCCTGAAATCCAGAAGAAATGGGGAAAAGAGCAACTCTACGAACAAATGCGCAAGGCTCGTGCAGGCAAAGAAAAATATATTCTTCACGATGGTCCTCCTTATCCTACCGGCGAACTGCATATCGGAACTGGTTTGAATAAAATCATAAAGGACTTTATTGTCCGCTTCCATACGATGAAAGGTTATGATGCGCCTTACATTCCTGGCTGGGATTGCCACGGTTTACCGATTGAACACCGTGTAATGCAGGAGATTGGCGAAGAAGTTAAAAACTTGACCAAACCAGAAATCAGAAAAAAATGCAAAAAATACGCAGAGAAGTTTGTAAAACTCCAGAAAGAACAATTCAAGGCACTAGGGGTAATGGGAGATTGGGAACATCCGTATCTGACCTTTGACCCAAAATACGAAGCGGGCATCATCGAAGTATTTGGCAGGCTGGTGGAAAGGGGATATATATACAGAAGTCAAAAGCCTATTCACTGGTGTACCAGATGCCAGACAGCGCTTGCTGAGGCAGAGCTTGAATACAGCGACGAAACCAGCCCGTCCGTTTATGTAAATTTCAAAATCAGTGACAATGTAGGCAAGCTATTTAAAGGCGCTGATAATAATTCGCACATCATGATATGGACGACAACTCCATGGACGCTTCCCGCAAATCTCGCTATTGCCGTACATCCGGAGCATGAATACGTTGCCGTTCGTTACTTAAATCCAAAGATACAAAGGGAAGAAGTCACAATAATTGCCGATAAACGAGCAGACGTTATTATGTCAACGCTTGGTATTAAGTCTTATGAGTGTATCGGTAAGGTACGGGGGAATTTACTTGAAGGTTTAAAGTATGAGCATGCCTTCTTTAACAGAACAAGTTCTGTTGTATTGGCTGACTATGTAACCTTATCGGATGGCACGGGCTGTGTTCACACCGCGCCCGGACATGGACAGGAAGATTATATTACCGGCAACAAGTATCAACTTCCCGTGTTGAGTCCTGTTGATGCTACAGGTATTTTTACAGATGAGGCAGGCGAGTTTGCAGGTCAAAATATAAAAGAAGGTAATGTTTCCATTACGAAAAGGCTGGAAACGAACGGTGCGTTACTTTACAAGACTGACTTTACTCACTCTTATCCGCATTGCTGGCGTTGTAAATCGCCCGTGATTTTCCGGGCGACAGAACAGTGGTTTGTCAGCCTTGAACATAATAATTTGCGCCAAAAATTGTTAGACGAAATAAAAAGAATTAAATGGATACCTTCATGGGGTGAAGGTCGAATGACAAAGATGATATTAGAACGTCCAGACTGGTGTATCTCCCGGCAGCGCTCATGGGGCGTGCCTATCCCTGCATTTTATTGTGTGGAATGCGGTAGGGAATTGATGAATACGGAAACAATAAATCTTGTCAGAGACAGGTTTGAAAAGGAAGGCGCCGATAGTTGGTTTTATAAAGATGTATCCTATTTTTTACCGCCCGACACAAAATGCCCTGAATGTGCCAGCGTTCGGTTTGAAAAAGAAATGGATATCTTTGATGTTTGGTTTGAATCAGGCTCAAGCCATCATGCCGTTTTACATAAACGCATCGAATTGTCTCACCCGGCGGATATGTATCTAGAAGGGACAGACCAGCATCGTGGATGGTTTCAGCTTTCGCTAGTTCCATCCGTTGGCGCATGGGATAAAGCGCCATTTAAATCTGTCTTAACACATGGATTTGTTGTGGACGAAAAGGGCGAAAAGATGTCTAAATCCCTTGGGAATTTCATTTCGGTTGAAGATGCCTTAAAGGAATTTGGCGCAGATGTGCTCAGGTTATGGACTTCCTCAATGGACTATCAAAACGATATGAGCGTGTCTCGTAATCTGATTATCAGATGTTCAGACGCCTACAGGCGCATTCGTAACACGTTTAGATATTTGTTGAGCAATTTGTACGATTTTGATCCAAAAGTAAACACCATACCCTACGAAGAATTACTGGAAATAGACCGTTGGGCGTTACACAAAACGCAGGAATTAATTGAAAATGTTACGTCAGACTACGAATCCTTGCAATTTCACAGAATTTTTCACAACATCTACAATTTTTGCAGCGTGGAAATGAGTTCCTTTTATCTGGATATCCTGAAAGACCGCTCGTATACATTTGCAAAGAATTCAAAGGAGCGGCGTGCCGCGCAGACGGTAATGAATTACATCCTGCTGAACCTTGTAAAATTGTCTGCACCAATAATTGTTCATACGGCAGAGGAGGTATGGTCTGCTATTATTCACAAGGATGAAGATGTTGCCAGCGTGCATTTGACAACGTTTCCAAAGTGCAATCCTGACTGGATAGACAACGTTTTAAGTGAAAAATGGGGGAAGTTGATTAATATTAGAACCGATGTGGCAAGAGAACTTGAAAAGATGCGTGCCGCTAAGTTGATAGGCAATTCTTTGGAGGCATCCGTCAATCTTTATACGGAGAATGAAGAGCTATATAAATTCCTTAAAAGTTATGAAAATGACTTGCCGATGATATTTATTGTATCGGAAGTAAGGCTTGGCAAGACTCCAACATCTAAGGCAGTAAAAGCTGAATTAGTTCAAGACCTTTGTATAGAATGCAATGTATCGCAGCACAAGAAATGCGAAAGATGCTGGAAT
The DNA here is from genome assembly GCA_023261445.1 of Planctomycetota bacterium. Taxonomy (GTDB): domain Bacteria; phylum Planctomycetota; class Brocadiia; order Brocadiales; family Brocadiaceae; genus 2-12-FULL-39-13. Next base: position 6,641 of record JAHFOX010000017.1, on the reverse strand, counting down.
TACAGGGAGAGCGTAGGATTAAACAAAGACCATTCTACGATATGCGATAGATGTGTTGCAGCGCTTCAACAATCTGGGTAGCTGTATAGGTTTTAGCCTGAGT
>JAHFOX010000017.1:0-6438 GCA_023261445.1 Planctomycetota bacterium | reverse complement strand
TGCGAAAGATGCTGGAATTACAGGGAGAGCGTAGGATTAAACAAAGACCATTCTACGATATGCGATAGATGTGTTGCAGCGCTTCAACAATCTGGGTAGCTGTATAGGTTTTAGCCTGAGTAAAGTTATTTTCACAAAACTTGTGAAGCCAAACACAAATTACGATTTTTCCTGTCAATCCTCCGTGCCTCTATTTCTTATTTCTACCTCTGCTTTGAGAAGCATCCTGTAATGGTCGATTACTGGCGTAGGAAGTTTCTCTAACAGGTTGATTATCGTATCGTAAATACGCCTTCTTTTACCATATGACATGGGTTGCTCAGCCACGACATTTGGTTCTTCTTTTATCTTTTCTTCAAAGAGTCCTGATATCTGAATTCCGAGGGCATTCGCAATCTTTTCTAAAGATCTCTCACTATATCCCCTCTTTCCGTTCTCTAGAAAATTTATATACCCCTGGGTTAAGCCACTTCTTAAAGCCAGTTCTTCCTGTGTAATTCCAAGCCTTTCCCTGACGATCCGTAAATTGTTTCCCACAATATTCTTCATTATTAATAATTTATAACATGGCGTTATAAAATGGTCAAATACCCTAAGTGATATTTTTCTTGACATATATAACTTATAGTTATATATTATTCGTCCTACCCATCTAATTTATCAACATGCAAGTGACGTCGCTTGACTTAGCCGAAGCAATTAATCCTGCAACACTTGAAGGAGGTACTATGTCGGTGATGACTATAGACATCACTGCGCTTAAGCGTGCAGAAGAAGCAATACAAGAAACCAACCACACTCTTTAAGCCTTTATACAAGCATCTCCATTAGCTATCATCGCCTTGGAATTCAGAGGGGCGCGTTACTATGTGGAATTTGTCCGCCGAGCGCATATTCGGGTGGAACAAACAAGAGGTGCTTGGTCATCATCTTCCCTTTGTACCTGACAATAAACAAGAAGTATTCCTGACACTATGCAAAAGAGTGCTGTCTGGTGAGTCATTTATTGGTGTAGAGGTGCGTCAACAAAAGTGGGATGGTTCTCCGATTGATATTAGCTTTTCGGCAAGCACCAGTGCGTAACGCACAAGGCAATATTAAAGCCGTCATGGGAGTTGTAGACGATGTAACGGAGCGTAAACGAACACAGGCGGTAGAAGCTTTGTTCTATGAGATCGATCAGTTTGTGTTGCAGGGACACACCCTGGATTTTATTCTGTCTCACTTGTGCAAATGCCTTGTCCTGCATTATTCGTAAATTTGCGTAAAATTTTCTTAACCAAAGTATAAATACAGTAGTTAATTCTGCGATGTAAAAAAACTCAGTTTTTTAATAAATTTTTGAAAGCCTGTATTTATGCGGATTTCACTTTGTTTATGAATAATCAGGGTTATTGATTTGTGTTCAATTAAAACTACAGATTAGAGTATTTTAAAGCAATTTTTATTCAATGCCAGGGGTAAATGAACGTATGGATAATACCGAAAGTTTTAAAGCCGAAAAGGAGATGGAGGCTTTAAAAGAGCGACTATTTGAACTATACATGCTCTATACATTAAGCAAAGACTTAAATATGGCAGCTCAGGTAGATGAGTTTTTTGATAAAACTGTAAATTTTTTAAACGATTCTCTTAAAATCGAAGAATTCTGCTTTATGTTATTGGATGAAGAATGCAATAACCTTAAGGTATGGAAGGCAAATAGTGATACTTATGAGGCAATAAAAGATGTAACTTTTAAAATAGGGGAAGGTATTTCAGGTATTGTAGTCAAATCTGGCGAGCCTATTTTGATAGACGATGTGAGTAAAGATACGAGATTTCTTCACTATAAAGGGGGAAAAACTGATATAGGCTCTTTTATGTCTATACCTCTAAAGGTGAAAGATGACAGGATAATAGGAGTTTTAAACTTACATAAAAAAGAGGTTAATGCCTTCAAGGAAAAAGATAAAATACTATTTACTGCCATTGCACATAACGTAGCACAAACAATAGAAAGAGCCCGGCTTTATGAAAAGGCACAGAAGCAGTCCATGTTTGATGACCTGACAACACTATATACCAGAAGATATTTTCGTGAGAGTTGTAATCGGGAATACACTAAGGCAAAACGATACGGAGGCATCTTTTCAGTAATAATGGCAGATATTGACCATTTCAAATACTTTAACGATACTTATGGACACCCATTGGGAGACGAAATACTAAGGAAATTAGCGTCAATCTTAAAAATTAACGTCAGACAGGTAGATGTTGTTAGCCGTTATGGAGGTGAGGAGTTCGCAATACTCTTGCCAGGAACGGATAAAGATGACGCCACGTTAATCGCAGAAAAGCTCAGGTCTATCATAGAGAGAGAGTTTACTATGGAGATTGGCGGCGGTAAAATTGAGAAAATAACAATTACTGCAGGGGTATCTACTTATCCGCAGGATGGAAAAACAATAGAGGAGATAATAGCTACTTCGGACAAATTTCTCTATGTGGGTAAAGAGAGTGGTCGTAACAGGGTAGTGAATATATTGTTATCAATTTAAATAGATGAAAAAAGGCTAAATAATAGACGTAAAACTACGCTAAAGATTGCAAAAGGCACAAGCAGTATACAATCTTTTGAGATTAATACTAATGGGGGGAGGAAGAGAAGGGATACTTCCCATATTATTGTCGAAGAAGATTAATAGGGTGTGTGTTTCTCAATTTCCTCCTCAATTTCCCCCAGGCACGAACACCATACCCAAAGCAATGAAGGCGGAATTAACTCAAAATCTTTGTATAGAATGCAATGTATCGCAGCACAAGAAGTGCGAAAGATGCTGGAATTACAGAGATAGTGTTGGCTCAAACACCGAACATCCCACAATATGCGCTAGATGTGTCACAGCATTGTAAGTGGCTGTCTAAAAAGTTACAAAAATCAATTTCTGCATATAACCTGTAGTGGCAATTCATGAATTGCCATTACATTGAGTTACAGTGAAGGTTTGTAGCTTATTTTGTCACCGTTACACTTACCTGCGTACTCAGACTGCCGTCCTTGAATGTGACCGTTGCATCACCTGTCTTGTTCTTTGCCTTTATAGTAAACACGGCTTCACCATTTGCGTCTGTCTTCTTACTCGATGGCGTACCCTTATGCGATCCCTTCCATCCTTATCAACCTTTGCCATGGCTTTGTTACCTTCAACAGGGCATTTTATTATAAAAACAAGCAAATATTAGAAGTTATCTTGAGATAGAATAATTATTGTAAATACAAAATATTTTCGTATAATATTGCTTTTGTTTTAGATTATTTGTTTCTAGCCCGCGTAGCTCAATTGGCGGAGCACGTCATTCGTAATGATGAGGTTGTCGGTTCGACTCCGATCGCGGGCTTTTTTATTTATACCTAAATTCTGCAAGGGGACGCAGATAAACGCTGGAAAATCAGCGTCCAATTGCAGTTTTTAGGTTATACTATTTGGATTGGCTGCTAAATGGCAAAGAGTATGGTCATTAACAAGAAAAAAGTATTTGTATTGGGTCTTGATTCAATTCCACCTGAACTACTGTTTGATCGGTGGCTAGACCAACTACCAAACCTGAAACGTCTGATTTCTAACAGCGTCTATGGCGGGATGGAAAGTACAATTCCTGCTATTACCTGCCCTGCATGGATGTCTATGATGACCAGCGTCAATCCCGGCCGCTTGGGTATCTACGGCTTTAGAAACAGATCGAGTTACGATTATGATGGATTGTCATTCGTTAATTCAAAGGTTGTAAAATTTGATACCGTGTGGGATGTTCTATCAAAGGTTGGTAAAAAGGCTGTTGTAATTGGTGTGCCCATGACGTATCCACCTCAACCGCTAAACGGATATATGGTGACGTGCTTTATGACGCCTGATACGAAGTGTGAATATACGTATCCTCCAGAATTAAAGAATGAGGTTGAGACCGTGACAAGCGGTTATATGCTTGATGTGGATGAATTCAGGAGTGATAATAAGGATAATATTTTAAAGGCAATTTATGAAATGACGGAAAAACGGTTCAGGCTGACACGACATTTTATGCGCTCAAAAGAATGGGATTTCTTTATGATGGTGGAAATGGGCCCGGACAGGATACACCACGCCTTCTGGAAATATTTTGACGAGAATCATCCCAAATACGCGCCCGGTTCAAAGTATCAAGATACCATTTTGGATTATTATAAATACCTTGATAAAGAAATTGGAGAGACATTTAAGCTTTTAGATGATGACACCTTGTTTATCATTGTTTCAGATCATGGGGCAAAAAAGATGGTAGGGGGGATATGCATTAATGAATGGCTTATCCAGAACGGTTATATGAAATTGGTGCAATATCCTTCGGAAAGCACGCCGTTCAACAAACTCGTTGTGGATTGGGAAAATACGAAGGTTTGGGGTGAGGGCGGATATTACGGCAGAATTTTTATGAATGTTAAGGGTAGGGAACCAAAGGGTATTATTGCGCAGTCACATTACGAACATTTCAGGAATGAATTGATAAAAAAATTAGAGGATTTAAGGGATGAGAATGGCAAGAGTATTAATACCAAGGTCTATAAACCAGAGGATATTTATTCAGAGTGCAACGGCATACCACCTGATTTGATTGTATATTACGGCAATCTCGACTGGAGGTCTATTGGAAGTGTGGGAACTAAGACTGTATGGGCAAGCGAGAACGATACGGGTCCAGATGATGCAAATCACTCCCAATATGGTATATTTGTCATGCAAGATGCGGGGAAACCGCATGGGGTACGACGAGAAGGGATTACAATCTACGACATTGCCCCAACGATATTAAACTATATGGGTGTCAAAGTGCCAGATGATATGGAAGGTAAAGTTATTCAGTAAATTGAATAAGTAAATAAAAATCGTAAGCAGTTAGCTATCAGGCAAGAGCTGACGGCTAATGACTAAATGCTATAAAAAGATATGAAGTGGAAATATCAAAGTGCAAATTTAAAAAATTGTTTCCTTCGTTTTGCATTCACTTTGTACATGCCTAAAGTTTTTACCGCGAAAGAGGTTCTTAATGCCTGATTATTTAGCGCCTTTCTTATTTGCATAAGCGGTTTCTACTACCTTTTTAGTTTTTGTTGAAAACTTGCTAATGATTTTGTCTAGTTTGGGGTTCAGGATTGGGCTTGCGGCTTTTGCAAGGACTGCAAGGAAAGCGTTATCAAACTCTAAATAGACAGCCGTTTTTACATCTTCATAATATCCTGCTTCGTCATTTTGTGCAGCATAGTTAATTTCCAATACAATGGCGCCAGAAAAGTTAAAAAATACTTTAGCGTTGCCGTGACCCATGTAAATTGCCTTGTTTGGTTGCCGTTCAATTAATGCAAATTCTCCCGTGACGTGTTTTGACGGCATTTGTATGCCATACAGGCCGTTTCCCTTGACCTCAAGAATCAACTCTTTTTTGCTGAAGTCACGTCCGTGCTTTGTGAGTTCTTCTACGTGTTCAATAAAATACTCTAAGGTTTTTCTGTCTGTGCGTATTGCAAGCGGCTTTTGAATCCTTGTGATTGTGCTGTTTTCGATGATGTTTTGCACACTACCTGTTTGTATAGGCTCTGAATATAGAAATGTAGGAAAGGAGAAAAAGAAAAGAAGGATAAATGTTGCAGTATGAATGGGGCGCATATTTTCTTTTAGAACTATTGACAACTTAATGGTTAGATATTCAATTAACTGGCAATACTTTATCATAACGGTAACCTTTTGTAAAAGAATTCTAGTTGACAGTTTTTGTCAAAATTTATAAGCTCATAAATAATGAACAATTTCCTGTGGGCGCTCAAATTTCTAACTATCATTCCTATAGACGTGGAAGATAGGATAAAACCAAAGGGTGGTGGTTCTGTCATCTATTGGTTTCCCGTTGTGGGTTTATGTATTGGTGTTTTCCTGTCAGCAGCATATTTACCACCCCATTTCTTTTTCCCACCTATTATTGCGGATGCCTTGATTATTCTTGTTTATATTGCTATTACTGGTGCATTGCACCTTGATGGACTTGCAGATACCTGCGACGGTATTTGGGGTGGTTGGAATAAGGAAAGACGTCTGGAAATTATGAAGGATAGCCGCATAGGTGTATTTGGCGCTATTGGACTGATTTGCATGCTTGGACTTAAGTATATTGGCTTGTTAAGTATTGTAGAAATAAATGCGATAAAATGTTCACCTTTTAGCGACAGTGTAAAATGTGTTTCATGCTTTGCTTCCACTGTTCTGGTAACTAAATGCATAGTGTTGATATTAATGCCAGTTGTGGGGAGGTGGGCGCAGGTCTGCGCCGCTGGTCTGACAAAATACGCCCGTAGCGAATCAGGCACGGGGAGTTTTATTTTGGAAGGAACAACATTGAAGCATATTATCTACACATCAATTATTCCAA
>JAHFOX010000118.1 GCA_023261445.1 Planctomycetota bacterium | reverse complement strand
GCCTATAGGAAGTTTTGAATTTGAGCATGTGAATTCTATTTCCTTGTCAGAATTTTCTATATAAATGTGATCAAAGAGACTAATTTCCTGCATGACAGTTTCAATTTCATGATAACCGTCCGGTCGTTTACCCAATATCTCAAGAAATAAATTAACCTTTGCAGGCGCTGCAATTTTTATTTTGCCTTGCTCTTCCCAAATTTTCATAGAGAATGCTCTTGTTTCGAAGTAGTTTTAAAAAATGAAAGTTGCGTATCACCATAACTTCGCGTATCAAATAATTCCAAACCAGAAATATCTGGGGATATTTCGAGGTTTGTTTTTCTGTGTTGTAGCATTATTATTCCTTCTGATTTTATTATGTGCTTGTTGCATAAAAGCGAAAATAAACTCAAGAGTTTATCTCGATATAAACTTTTTTCGATAAGAGGGTATGGTGGACTGGCGAGGACTAAATCAACTTCTATAGCATTTTTCTTAAGATATGGAACAATTTCAAACACGTCATATTTTAGAACTTGTGCCTTATCTTGAAGTTTAGTTACCTCAAGATTTTTTTTAATAACTTGGATAGCGGCATTGTCGCTTTCCACAAAAACACAGGAACTTGCCCCTCGGCTTAATGCCTCTATTCCAATCGCCCCTGTACCTGCATACATGTCTAGAACACGACTTCCGGGAACAACGGCAGAAAGTATATTGAATAGAGATTCTTTTGTCCTATCCTGTATAGGCCTTGTCTTATTTCCTTTCAGTGAATTAAGGTGTATACCTCTTGCACTACCTGCAATTACACGCACAATTGTATTAGTTTATTTTATTAGCGCCTGTCTTTATCAGTAACTGGGTTGCCTGTGCAAGATTGTCATGTGAGCTTCCGGCGTCAATCCACCAACCGTCTAAAGTATCGTACGTCATTAACCCATTCCTTATGTAATAGTTATTTACATCGGTAATTTCGAGTTCGCCACGTTCAGAGCGTTCAAGGGTTTTGATGACATCAAAAACGCGGTAATCATACATATAGATGCCAATAACAGCGTATTCTGATTTAGGCTTCTTAGGCTTTTCTTCAATACGTACAACCTTGTCTCCAATAAGCTCTGGAACGCCGAAATGTTCTGGATGAGGAACTTTTTTTAGTATGATCTTAGCCCCTTCTTTTTGCCTTTCGAAGGTTTCTTTTTGTTTTATAATGTTGTTTTCAATTATATTGTCGCCGAGTATAATAATAGTTTTGTCGCCATCCGCAAAATCTTCAGCCAAACCCAGCGCTTCAGCAATACCCCCTTCTCCCTCTTGATACGTATAACTGATATGCTTTAAACCAAACTGTTTGCCGTTTCCGAGCAATCTCAAAAACTCACCGGCATGATTTCCCCCGGTAACAATCATGATGTCTGTGATGCCTGCATTGATAAGTGCCTTTATTGGATAATAAATCATGGGTTCTTTGTATACGGGCAAGAGATGCTTATTCGTAATTTTTGTCAAAGGCAATAATCGAGAACCTAGTCCACCTGCTAGAACAATTCCCTTCATTATCCATCCTTTCTATCCCAATTATAAGGTATTTCTCCGCTATGCGGGTCTATGCGATATTCATCTGGTGTATTATAATCGTATACTTCGGTGGGACAATTAATAACCATTGCCTCGTGCTCACTTATACATTTAAAACCATGTGTAACCATAGGCGGTATTTGTATTAAAATAGGATTGTAAGTACCCGCAATAAATTCATCGATCTGCCCAAAGGTTAGAGAGTCTTTTCGATCATCGTAAAGGACAATCTTCATCATCCCATGTATAACCGCAAAGTGGTCTGTTTGTATTTTATGGTAATGCCATGCCTTTACGACACCAGGATAGGCAGTTGTTAAATAAACTTGACCAAATTTTATGAAAAGCTCGTCGTCTTCTCGGAGTATTTCCATTAGTCTACCCCGCTCATCAGGGATGGGTTTAAGCTTTTTTATCTTTACGCCATTGATCACAGAAATACTCCTCATCATTTCGTGTTATTTACAGGATACTAGACGCTAAATATTCATTGGTTAATACGATAAAATGGAATTTAAAAGCATTACAATAATACTTTATACTACTCCAGTCAATCCCAAATTATATTGACATATACATAATTTATAATTTATAATTCCTACTTTGTAAATTAATATCTATTTGCGTTAATAGATATTAATGCGACTTGTCATTCTAGGCTAAAGAATCTCAAATTAACATTTTCCAATATTTATATTCTATGGGAATATAATTATGATTAGCAATATAGAAAAAGAATTAACCCCGCTTCGAGAGCGTTTATTACATCTCAGGGACTCTCTTTGACCTAAAAAATAAAGAAAAAGAACTATCCACCTTAGAGGAACAACTCTCATCGCCAAACTTTTGGGAAAACAAGGATAAGGCACAACAAACTGTTAAAAAATTAAAATCCCTCAAGAGCATTATCCTACCTCTTCATGAATTACAAAAAGCACTGGACGACATAGAGTGCTTATCTACACTTGCTGAAGAAGAACGAGATGAACAGGTTGAGGCTGAGGTAGTCAAAGATATTAAGTCGTTTGAACAAAAACTCGAAAAAATTGAATTGCGTACGATGTTTGATGAGCCTCATGATCACTGCAATGCCTACTTAAGCATTTACGCAGGAGCAGGGGGAACAGAGTCATGTGACTGGGTATCTATGCTATTCCGCATGTATAGCCGTTGGGTTGAAAAAAGTGGTTGCACCTTTTCTTTAATTGATATATTGCCAGGCGAAGAGGCTGGAATCAAGAGAGTTACCGTTCTTATAAAGGGTGACTATGTTTACGGATATTTAAAATCTGAAATCGGGGTACACCGCTTGGTGCGAATTTCTCCCTTTGACGCAAATGCGAGAAGACATACGTCGTTTGCAGCGGTTGACGTGCTGCCAGAAATAGAAGAGGAAGAAGAAATTGAAATTAATGAAAATGAATTGCGCGTGGATACCTATCGCGCATCTGGGGCTGGCGGCCAACATGTGAATAAAACATCATCGGCTGTTCGTATCACCCATCTACCAACCGGGATTGTCGTGCAATGCCAGAGCGAACGTTCTCAACACCAGAATCGGCGAGTGGCTTTGAGTATGCTGAAGGCAAAAATGTGCCAGATAAAAGAAAAAGCAAGAGAAAAAGAACTCTCTGCGGCTTACAATGAGAAAGGAGAAATTGCGTGGGGTCATCAAATCCGGTCGTATGTATTACAACCCTATTCGCTCGTTAAAGATCTGCGTACTGGTAGGGAAACAGGAAATACGCAAGCTGTGCTGGATGGTGAGATTGATGAGTTTATGGAAGCGTATCTGAAATGGAAAATGGCAAAAACCAATTAACCATATTTTTAAGGATAATGTGAAAAATTATGATTACATTAAAAAATGACGATCCAGAAGTTTGGCGTGCCATACAAGAAGAAGTAGAAAGACAACAAAATACGATTGATTTAATTGCATCGGAAAATATATGCAGTCCCGCAGTGCAGGAAGCGCAAGGGTCGTCGATGACTAATAAATATGCAGAAGGATACGCAGGAAAACGATGGTATGCTGGCTGCGGGAATGTGGACACGGTGGAACGCTTGGCAATTGAGCGGGCAAAACAAATCTTTGGAGCAGAACATGCCAATGTACAACCACACGCAGGTTCACAAGCCAACATGGCCGTTTGCTTTGCAGTGCTAAAGCCGGGAGACCGTATCTTGGGAATGGATCTGTCTCACGGTGGACATCTCACCCATGGGTTTAAAAAAAACTTCTCAGGGATGTTGTATGAAATTACCCACTATGGTGTGAAAAAAGAAACCGGATATATTGATTACGATGAATTGAGAGCTATTGCTATCAAAACGAAACCCCACATTATCATAGCCG
>JAHFOX010000016.1 GCA_023261445.1 Planctomycetota bacterium | reverse complement strand
ATACGGTTAGTGTGATAGATGGTGCTACCAATACCGTTGTGTCTACCATTTCGGTTGGGAGTTATCCCAATGGTGTGGGAGTCAATTCCTCGACAAACCGTATTTATGTGGCAAATGAGTTCAGCAATACGGTTAGTGTAATAGATGGCGCTACCAATACGGTAACATCTACCATTTCTGTTGGGTCGTATCCCTTTGGCGTGGGAGTCAATTCCTCGACAAACCGTATCTATGTGGCAAATGCGCACGGCAATACGGTTAGTGTGATAGACGGCGCTACAAATACGGTTGTCTCTACCATTTCTGTTGGGAGTAATCCCTTTGGCGTGGGAGTCAATTCCTCGACAAACCGTGTCTATGTGGCAAATTATTTAGGCAATACGGTTAGTGTAATAGAAGATTCTCCTGCACCTACCCCAACACCAACAGCGACACCAACGGCAACTCCAACACCAACGCCGACACCTACCCCAACGCCAACCCCAACTACCACTAAGACACCTACACCAACGCCGACGCCTACACCCACAGCGACGCCAACACCCACGCCAATAGCAACACCGACAGCAACGGTAACACCGCCCCAACCCCGACCCCAGCCCGTCCTCCGACAGTAACTACAGGAGAAGCGACAGACGTAACAGCGAGTTCAGCGATCCTGAACGGGACGGCAAATGCTAATGGGTTAACAACAACAGTCTGGTTTGAGTATGGGACGACAAGCGGTTATTATACCAACACAACTTCCACTCCGAGTGTGAGCGGTTCGAGCGCTACAAGCGTAAGTGCCACGATAAGCGGATTATCCTCAAACACAACATACTATTACCGCATAGCGGCATCAAACAGCGCAGGGACTTCTTATGGCAGTGAGGCGTCATTTACCACGCTTGGCTGGACAACAGAGGTGGTGGAAAGCGGCGGGACGATAGGGGAGTATACCGCGATAGCAGTAGATTCATCGGATAATATGCATATCAGTTATTATGACGCCAGTGGCAAGAATCTCAAATATGCTACAAATACTTATGGGAAGTGGGAGGCAGTGATAGTGGATGGCAAGGGAGATGTGGGTAAGTACACGTCAATAGCAATAGATTCGTCAGACAACGTGCATATAAGTTACTATGACGAGACGAACAAGGCTTTAAAATATGCGACCAATGCCTCAGGCAGGTGGACAACAACGACAGTGGATAGTTCAGCAGCGGTAGGAATGTATAGTTCAATAGCGATAGACAGTTCGGACAATGTGCATATCAGCTATTATAAAGAATCAAGCACGGACTTGAAGTATGCGACCAATGCATACAGGGGAGGGTGGAGGACGGAGACGGTGGATAATCTGGGGCAGGTGGGGATGTACACGTCAATAGCGGTAGATTCATCTGATATAGTGCATATAAGTTATTATGACAGTGCACGCAAGGACTTGAAGTATGCTACTGGTATTTATGGAGAGTGGAATGCAAAGACGGTGGATAGTAAAGGGAGTGTAGGTATGTACGCGTCAATAGCGATAGATTCATCAGACAATCCGCATATCAGTTATTATGACGCCAGTAAAAACGATTTAAAACATGCCACACTGAATAATCTTGGCAGCTGGAGGACAGAGATAGCGGATAGTAGTGGGCGGGTAGGTGAGTACACGTCAATAAAGATAGATTCGTCGGATAATGTGCACATCAGCTATTATGATAACACGAATAAAGACCTGAAGTATGCGACTAATGCCAGTGGTGAGTGGGAGAATAATACAGTGGATAGTGAAGGGTCTGTTGGGAAGTATACGTCAATAACACTAGATTCATCAGACAGTGTGCATATCAGCTATTATGATGAGTCGAAGAAGGACCTGAAGTATGCCACGCATGCTAACGTTCCTTAGTCTCTGGAAGAAGGGATAAAGTGAAAGGGTATGGGATGATTAATAAATCGTTCCATCCCCTTTTTAGGAAATATAAAGATGTCAATAAAAGTCGAAATTTGTTTTACAAACAGATGATATTTATGTGAGTAAGCCTTTTTGATTTTTAGACTGGAATTGGCAAATCAGATATGTAGGACGTTCCCATCTGATAAGAAGATTATTCATAACGCAGTGTTTCTACCGGGTCGAGTCGTGCAGCTCTGAGGGCTGGGTAAATACTGAACACAACACTGCTTAAAATAGCAATGGTTGCAGTAAGTATGATACTGCTTGGATTTACCACCGTAGGTATCTGATTAAAATAGTATACCTCGGGTGGGAATGGTCTCCAGCCTGTTACATTGTATAACACATTTTCCAACCAATTAATCCTGAAAACAATTGATAATCCTATAGCAACTCCGGCGGTGGCGCCGATACTGCCAATAAGCAATCCATTTAAAAGGAAGATAGACATGATGCCCCTTGTGGTTGCTCCAAGCGCCTTTAAAACACCGATATCTTTGGATTTCTCCAGAACAATCATTGTAAGGATGGCAAGGATATTGAATCCTGCCACCACAATGATAAAAAATAGTATGAATGCCATAACGCGTCTTTCCATCATTACCGCAGTGAGAAAGGTTTTTCTGGCGTCTTCCCAGGTTTGTACGTAATATTCGAAACCTAGCGCAGCCTGCAGCTTGTCACGGACCTGATTTGCATAACGGTAATCGTCCAATTTTACGCTTATTCCAGTGACGGCGTCTTTTTCTTTTGAACCGACCAATTCTTGTGCTATTGTGAGAGGGATATAAACATAGTTTTTATCATAATCGTACATTCCAGATTTGAATTTTCCAGCAACAGTAAAAGCCTTTACGCTGATTTTATCCCAATCTTTTAGTGTAACAAGCACGGTCTGCTCACCGTTTTGAATAAAGCTTCTCGGGTCTTTTTCCGGCTCGCCGGGACCTATTCTTAATAATTCGGAACCGCCAAAAGCGCTTGCCGTTTTATTTTCGCCGTGGGTTTTTAGCAAGTCTTCTGGTTTGTGTCCAAACGGAGTGATATAGGATTCGAAATCGCAAACACGCGCTTCAGCATCAGGATCAATGCCTTTAAAATAAGCAAATTCCTTTCTGCCTCTTAATTTGACAAGCGCAGGACCTTCAATATAGGGGGCGCAGGCTGTTACGTGTTCAAAGGTTTTTATTTTCTCGATAACCTGTTTGTAATCTTCAAGCCCGTACATGCCGCTTTTTAGAACAATGATATGTGCCAGAGTACCTCTTATTCTGGTGCGCAATTCCCTGTCAAACCCGTTCATTACTGAAAGCACAACAATAAGCGTCATTACTCCAACAGCAACTCCAGCTATTGCAAAGAATGAAATTTTCCTGCTGCGTAAATATCGAAGGCTAATGAAAAGCTTGTACATAGGACTGAATTTACGTTGTTATTTTAGATTATTAAATATATAATTTTGTGATTCTAGCATATCTAAATTACTATAGGCAATTAAATTATAAACTCGTCATTCTGGAGGCGGTAAATGTTATATTTTAAAACTGCAGGAGAATCACATGGAAAATGCCTGATTGCAATAGTTGAGGGGTTTCCGGCGGGAGTGTTTATTGATGAAACAGTTATAAACAAAGAAATGAAGCGAAGACAAGGCGGATTAGGCAGAGGCGGAAGAATGCAAATTGAAGAAGACCGTATAGAAATTATTTCTGGAATTAGGAAGAATATTACTTTGGGTAGCCCGATTTGTCTAATGATCAAAAATAATGATTATAAGATTAATGAATTGCCATCCGTTACTAAGCCAAGGCCTGGACACGCAGACCTAGCAGGCGTAATAAAATATAATCAAAAAGATGCACGGAATATACTGGAGCGTTCAAGTGCAAGGGAAACAGCGGCAAGGGTGGCAGCAGGCGCATTGACGAAGATTTTACTCTCTTTATTTGGGATAGATGTTTTTGGTTATGTTAAGGGAATAGGAGGCGTTAATTCTGATAAAATAATCAAAGATATGAGTGTTGCGAAAGATATTCGCGATAAAAGCCTTATATATTGTATAGATTGTGATATCGAGGCGAATATTATTGAAAAGATAAAACAAACAGGCGAAAAAGGCGATTCGCTCGGCGGCATTATTGAAGTGATAGTTTATGGAGTGCCCGTCGGATTGGGAAGCCATACCCAGTGGGACTTAAGGTTAAATGCAAGACTTGCATATGCCTTGATGTCTGTTCAGGCGATCAAGGGTGTTGAGGTTGGTATGGGTTGCGATGTAGCTAATAAATATGGTTCCGAAGTGCATGATGAGATTTTCTTTGAAAAGCCTGCAAGCGGTAAATCATTAACTGCCGGATTTAAAAGGCTGACAAACAATGCCGGAGGAATAGAAGGCGGGATAAGTAACGGCGAACCAATCGTGGCGAGGGCATATATGAAGCCTATACCAACCTTAAAAAAACCATTAAGGTCTGTAGATTTGTTGACGAAAGAACCGGTTACAGCCACCTATGAAAGGTCGGATATATGCGCAGTTCCAGCTGCTTCTGTGGTATGTGAAGGAATGGTATCTTTTGAAATTGCCAGGGTATTCTTGGAAAAATTTGGTGGGGATAGTATAGACGAGGTTAAACGCAATTACGAAGGATATATTTCTAACATTTAATACTATAGAGATTGCAGTTTTTACTTGAATATTTTTAATGATCTGCTATCATTATCCATTCTCTCAGCTAGCGTAGCTCAACGGCGGAGCAGCGGTTTTGTAAACCGCAGGTTGTGGGTTCGAGTCCCACCGCTAGCTTAAAAAACAGTCTCTATTTTTGAGAAAAAAATGAAAGGGTGGATTCCCGAGCGGCCAAAGGGGACAGACTGTAAATCTGTTGGCATAGCCTTCGGAGGTTCGAATCCTCCTCCACCCACCATAATTAGGATTAAACAATTTGATGTACTTGCGGGCGTAGCTCAATGGTAGAGCCCTAGCCTTCCAAGCTAGTCATGTGGGTTCGATTCCCATCGCCCGCTTTTGCTTGTTTTTAATGGGAATTATTTTGAATATATTTTTACGAGGTGTCTTGATTTTGTTCAATGTAAAGTCATTGCCGCGAAATTTAAAATAAATATTATTTATATTTGACATTTATATATTCAGTGTTATAATTAATAACTTCACAATTATGTATTTCTAAAGAAAACAAACTCTAACCTTTTGTATTTTATAAGTTTATAACTTATTATTAAAAAGTTAGTTTTTGCTGCTGTAGCTCAGCGGTGGAGCACGTCCTTGGTAAGGACGAGGCCATGGGTTCAAATCCCATCAGCAGCTCCAGAAAAAATAAAGTTTAAGTAGTAAACTAATGTAGAGGAGTCAATCGCATGGGAAAAGAGGTATTTAAGCGGACGAAGCCGCATGTAAATGTAGGGACGATAGGGCATGTGGATCATGGCAAGACGACGTTAACGTCGGTGATAACGCATGTATTGGCGAAGCAGGGGTTAGCGAAGGAGAGGCCGTATGATACGATAGACAAGGCTCCAGAGGAGAGGGAGAGGGGGATAACGATAGCGATATCGCATGTGGAGTATGAGACGCAGAAGAGGCACTATGCACATGTAGATTGTCCTGGTCATGCGGACTATGTGAAGAACATGATAACTGGAGCGGCGCAGATGGATGGGGCGATATTGGTGGTAAGTGCGCCAGATGGTCCGATGCCGCAGACGAGAGAGCATATACTTTTGGCAAGGCAGGTAGGTGTGCCGAAGATAGTGGTATTTATGAACAAGGTGGACATGTTGGAGGACAAGGAGTTATTGGATTTGGTGGAGATGGAGGTAAGGGAGTTATTGAGCAAGTATAATTTTCCCGGTGACGAGATACCGATAATCAGAGGTTCCGCGCTGAAGGCGAGTGAGTGTGGATGTGGCACTGCGGCGTGTGCGAATTGTGGTCCGATATTGAAATTGATGGAAGCGGTGGATACGTATATGCCGAATCCTGTGAGGGAGATAGATAAGCCGTTTTTGATGTCTATAGAGGATGTGTTTAGTATAAAGGGCAGGGGGACGGTGGGAACTGGTAGGGTAGAGCGTGGCAGGGTGAAGGTAGGGGATGAGATTGATATAGTAGGGATTAAGCCTGATATAAAGAAGTCTGTGGTGACAGGGGTGGAGATGTTTAACAAGACATTGGATGAGGGACAGGCGGGTGATAATCTTGGTGTGTTGTTGAGGGGAGTGGAGAAGGAGGATTTGGAGCGTGGTCAGGTGTTGGCGAAGCCTGGCAGTATAACGCCGCACAAGAAGTACGAGGCGGAGGCATACATATTGACGAAGGAGGAGGGTGGGAGGCATACGCCGTTTTTTAATGGGTACAGGCCGCAGTTTTATTTTAGGACGACGGACGTAACAGGGGTAGTGAGTTTGACAGGTGGAGCGGAGATGGTGATGCCTGGTGACAATGTGAAGGTGAATGTGGAGTTATTGACAGCGGTGGCGATGGATGAGGGGTTAAGGTTTGCAATTCGAGAAGGCGGAAAGACCGTCGGCGCTGGCGTAGTTACTAAAATTGTTGAATAAAAACTAGGAAATACGTGTATGCGTGAATATATAACTATGGTTTGTAAAGATTGTTCTAATAGGAATTATAGAACACCAAAGAAAACACAACAAACCGAGAAATTGGAACTAAAGAAGTTTTGCCGATACTGTAGAAAGCATACAGTTCACAAAGAGTATAAAAAGTAGTTTGATATAAATTGTTAGTTATAACGTGAAAATAAAGGTCTGTAGCTCTAATTGGTAGAGCACCGGACTCCAAATCCGGCTGTTGGGGGTTCGAGTCCCTCCAGACCTGCCATAATTTAAAATACAAAGAGATATCGGTAATGTCGTTTTTTGAGATCTATAGAAAAGGACAAGGTGTATATAGCAGAGTCGTTGTTGGAATAGTGTTGGGTATTCTGGCATTATTTGCATCGATTTCTTTATATAATGTTTTGGTGGAGTTACCAAATGTCGCACAAAATGCCAGGGTTCCACTAATAGGTATCGGTTTGTCGTGGGGTATAATCTCTGCATTTGTCTTGTTTGTTTTTCTAGGGCTTGTGATTGGCATTTTTGTAGGTGGGCTTGAAACAGGCATTAGACCTATAGATGCTAGTGGTAAGAAGGCTGTAGAATTTTTAATTGATACTCAAGCTGAACTTCAAAAAGTTTCTTGGCCAACAAGGTACGAGTTGGTCGGTTCTACTGCGGTTGTGATTATATCTGTTGTTTTGATTGGTGTATTTATTTTAGGTGTTGATTGGTTTGTGTCGGCGATCATGGAGTATATAGGCGTGCTTTAAGTATCAGCAAACTTGGGTTAAAAGATTAGGTGGCGGAACCTACAAATTGACATAGGGTGTTAAATAAAGAGATTCCTCAGAGTTGACAATTCTTTTAATTCCTTCCGAGTGATCAGGCGCTAATTGAAAAGATTTTATATATAAAAGTGCATAGGGTTTTTTTGAATTTTTTCTGTGGGTTTATACTAAATGCCAAAGGAATGGTTTGTTTTGCGTGTTCAGAGCAATAAAGAGGACAAAGTTAGAGATGGTTTAATTGGACTCATTAAGGCGAGGAATTTGGGGGAATTAATTCCGAATGTTCTGGTTCCAAGCGAAAAAGTTTCTGAAATTAAGGGCGGTAAGAAAAAAATAACAGAAAGAAAAGTATATCCAGGATACATCATGGCTGAGATTGAGGTGGATGAACGTGGGCAAATACCCAAGGAAGTTTGGTTCTTAATACGTGAAACGGCCGGTGCGGGCGATTTTATTGGGGCGCAAAACAAGCCTGTGCCTATGTCAAAATACGAGGTGGAAAAGTTGTTGTCCGATGTAGAGCATAAAGAGGAAAAACCTCGTGCAAAGATTGAGTTTAAAGAAGGAGAGAAGGTTAGGGTTAAAGAAGGTCCATTTGAAAATTATGATGGGATTGTTGAGGAAGTATTACCAGCAAGCGGACGCGTAAAAGTAATGCTTACTGTTTTTGGTAGGGCAACGCCTGTTGAGTTGGAATATTGGCAGGTTGAGGTCATTTAATAATTAGGAGTATAAAATGGCAAAAGAGGTTTTAACAAAGATTAAGTTGCAATGTCCAGGAGGCCAGGCAACTCCTGCTCCACCAGTAGGTCCAGCTCTTGGTCAGCATGGAGTTAATATCGGTCAATTTGTTAAACAATTTAATGACAAAACAAAGGATTTGCAGGGTATGTTGACCCCTGTAGAAATTACAGTTTATAAAGATAAATCATTTACATTTATTATAAAATCTCCGCCTGCTTCAGTGTTATTAAAACAGTTAGCAGGGATTGCGAAGGGTTCTTCGGAGCCAAATAAACAGACGGTAGGGCAAGTAACTAGGCAACAACTAAAAGAAATCGCGAGTAAAAAGCTTGCAGACTTAAATGCGGGTAATTTAGATGCCGCTATCAAGATAATAGAAGGGACTGCTCGCACTATGGGAATCAAGGTGGTATAGAAAAAACTTCTGTATATGCAGTGACAATATGTGTTCTGGTTGTTTGAAAGGAAAGTATTCAAATGGCGAAAAGAAGTAAAAGATATTTAGAATCTAGAAAAACGGTAGACGTTGTTAAAAAATACGAACTAAAGGAGGCTGTTAAGTTATTAAAATCTTTTAAGTGCACAAAATTTGACGAAAGCGTTGAGGTTGCAATAAAACTTGGTATAGATCCGAAGCAGTCGGATCAACTTGTCAGAGGGTCTATTTCTTTACCAAAAGGCATTGGCAAAAGCCTTAAGGTAATCGTTTTTGCCAGTGGTGAAAAGGCCGATATAGCAAGAAAAGCAGGGGCAGATGAGGTTGGTGCCGAAGAGTTGGTAAAAAAGGTGGAAGGTGGATGGGCAGACTTTGATGTTGCGATTGCGGCTTCTGATATGATGAGGTTGGTGGGTAAGCTGGGTAGGGTGCTTGGACCTCAGGGTAAAATGCCATCGCCTAAATCAGGCACAGTAACAGATGATATTGAAAAAGCAGTTAAGGAGTTCAAGGCAGGTAAAATTGAATATAGAACTGATGCGGGTGGGAACGTACATGCGCTTGTTGGAAAGGTTTCATTTTCGGAAACGGATTTAGAGGACAATATTAATACATTTGTTAGACACATTATTAACTCAAGACCTGCTTCGGCGAAAGGTATATTTTTAGAAAAGGCTTCAGTATCTTCGACGATGAGTCCTGGAATAATGTTACAGATTTAGGTTAGAATACTACGAGAGGAATTAAATAAAGCATGCCAAATGAACTAAAAGAACTTGTTGTAAAAGAAATGATTACTAAGTATCGCAAAGCGACTAACTACTTGGTAGTTGGTTATCAGGGAATTAATTCATTGCAGTTTGATGAAATAAGAAAAGATTTGCGAAAAAAGAAAATTTCAATAGAAATTGTTAAAAATTCACTGGCTGTGATCGCATTTAAGGAAATAGGTAATACTGGAATTGTCAACTTGCTAAAAGGGCCTTCTGCCGTAGTAACCGGAGAAAGCGATCCTGTGGTTATGGCAAAAGAATCAACCGAATGGTCAAAGAAAATCCCCTTTTTGAGTTTACGTGGTGGGCTTGTTGATGGGGCTATCGTTTCTGCTGTTGAAGTTAATAACTTGGCAAAACTTCCGAGCATGCCTGTCCTTCGCACACAAATAGTTACGGGTATCAATGCTCCGATTGTAGGGGTTGTAAATGCTTTTAATAGTATTTTGCGTAGTCTGGTAAATGTACTCCAGGCAGTTAAAGATAAGAAAGAAAAAAGTTAGGCGTATAGTATTTTAGGATTACTGAAAAGTTAGGAGGGATAAAATGTCTCAGGTAAGTGAAGAAAAAATGGTAGAACCTTCTGGCAAGATTACACAGGTACTCGATTTGGTATCGGGTATGACTTTGCTAGAGGCATCACAACTCGTAAAAGCATTTGAGCAGAAATTTGGTGTTTCTGCATCTGCGGTCGCAGCAATGCCTGCAGGTGTGGCTGTGGCAGCTGAGGGAAAAGCGCCAGCGGCTGAGGAAAAGACAGCCTTTGATGTGATATTAAAAGATGGCGGTGCAAATAAAATTCAGGTCATTAAGGCTGTTCGTGCTGAAACAAACTTAGGGTTGAAGGAGGCGAAGGATCTTGTTGAGGGCGCTCCAAAAACCGTTAAAGAAGGTGTTAGTAAAGAAGATGCGGAGAAAATTAAGAAATCACTTGAAGCTGCTGGAGCTAAGGTAGAAATTAAATAACAGTTTATTTCCTCTGGTTTAAAAAATTAGGGAAACTATGGAAATTCGCAAATACGGCAGGGTTGAAGATGTTGTGGAAATACAGAACCTTGTGCAAATTCAAACAAAAGCATATCGTGATTTTTTGCAAGCGGATATCTCTGCCTCAAAGAGAAAGAACTTTGGTATCGAGGCAATTCTGAGGGAGATATTTCCAATAAGCAATTATGATGAAACAATGTCTTTAGACTATATTAAATATGAGCTTGGCAAACCACGATATACACAGGACGAATGTAGACAGTTGCGGTTAACTTACGGTCGTCCATTCAGGATATGGTTAAAGCTGAATAAAGCAGAACCTATTGAAGAGGAAGTTTACCTGGGTGAAATACCAATAATGGTTGGCGGCGGTGAGTTTATTATTAATGGAACCGAAAGAGTAATTGTAATGCAGTTGCATCGTTCGCCTGGGATAGATTTTACTGAAGAATTTCATGCTGAAAAACGGTTGCATTCGTGCAGAATTATCCCAGAAAGGGGAAGCTGGATTGAAATAGAAGTAGGAAAGAAAGATATTATTACGGTGAGAATTGACCAGAGTGGAAAGCTGCCAGCCACCTGTTTTCTTAGGGCTTTGTCAGAGGAGTATTCAAACGACGAAGATATCATTAAACTGTTCTACGAAACAGAAACAGTGAAGATTGCAGACTATGCCGCGGCTACTAAATTAAGAGGAAGATATACGGTTGATAAGATTGTTAATCCCCAAACGGGGGAAATTATACTTGAACCGGGCCGTCAGTTTTCTGAGACGATAATAAAATCACTTGTAGATCTTGGGATCAAGAAAATTGAAGTAATCAAAAAGGTGGAAGATCCACTGATTCTAAATTCACTAGAATCGGATTTTACTAAATCTCATGAAGATGCCCTAATGAAGATTTATGCAAGGTTTAGACCCGGAAACCCACAGCAAGTAGAAAAAGCCAGACAGTTATTTTATGACAAGTTTTTTGATGCAAAAAGATATAGATTAGGTTCTGTGGGGCGGTTTCGATTAAACAGAAAATTAGGACATCGTATCAATGAAGCTATAATGACATTACAGAAGGAAGATTATGTAGAAGCTATACGATACATGATAAAATTGCGTAAGGGTGAATCAGGTGTTTCTATTGATGATATTGATAATTTAGGTAATCGAAGGCTTCGAACAATAGACGAATTGGCTGGTGAAGAGCTGCGAAAAGGATTTTTAAAATTAAGAAGAACTGTACAGGAGCGATTAAGTGTAAAAGATGCTGAACAATTAACACCGCGTTCTCTTGTAAATTCCAAGACTATCTTTTCTGCGATTGAATACTTCTTTAGCCGAAGCGAGCTATCTCAAGTATTAGATCAAACAAATCCTTTGGCGCAATTAACACATGAAAGAAGGCTGAGTGCTTTAGGTCCTGGCGGGTTAAATAGGAAACGGGCGGGGTTTGAAGTTCGAGACGTTCACGTATCTCATTATGGCAGAGTGTGTCCAATCGAAACACCAGAAGGTACAAATATTGGTTTAATAGCATCTTTGAGTATTTATGCCACTACGGATGAGTATGGGTTTTTAATTACACCATACCGTGTAATTGACAAAGGGAAAATTGGTGGGAAGACAATATATCTTCGTGCGGACGAAGAGGAAAATAAGTTAATAGCGCCAGCAGACGTTTTGGTTAAAGATAAAGTCGGGAAAGAAAATTTGATATGCAGATATAATGGCGATTTCCATCAGGTGAGTTTCAAAGACGTTAATTATATGGATGTGTCTCCAAAACAGTTGGTCGGGGTGTCGGCCAGTCTGATACCATTTCTTGAACATAGTGATGCAAACAGAGCTTTAATGGGCTCCAACATGCAAAGACAAGCAGTTCCATTATTAAAAACGGAACCACCCATAGTAGCGACAGGTATGGAGAAAGTTGTTGCTGAAAATTCAAGCATGACTGTTAAAGCAGAGAATTCAGGTATAGTAACAAAAGTGACGGCTGATAAAATTGTCATTGACGATAAGGATACTTATGAGCTTAGAAAGTTTGTGGGACTTAATGAAGGTACTTGTTTAAATCAAAAACCGATAGTTGTTGAAGGTCAAAAAGTAAAAAGAGGTGAGGTCGTTGCCGATGGTGCAGCAACTTGCTACGGAGAGCTTAGCTTGGGTAAAAATGTGTTGGTGGCCTTCATGACGTGGGATGGGTATAACTTTGAAGATGCGATGGTTATTAGTGAGGCATTACTCAAGGATGATCGGTTTACTTCCGTACATAGAGACGAATTTGAAGTAGAAATCAGGGAAACGAAATTAGGCAGGGAAGAATTTACGAGAGACATACCAAATGTTTCTGAGAAAGCTTTAAAGAACCTTGATGAAAATGGCGTAATACGAAATGGGACGAAGGTAAAACCCGGAGATATATTAGTCGGTAAAATTGCCCCAAAGAGCAGGAGCGAGTTATCGCCGGAGGAGAAATTATTACACGCAATATTTGGTCGTGCGGGTGAAGATGTAAAAAATGAATCTCTTGAAGTGCCTTCTGGTATGGAGGGTATTGTAATAAATACTCAGGTGTTTTCCAGAAAGTCTTACCTTTCCGATGACAAAAGGCAAAAAATATTGCAAGAGATTAATGATATAGAAACAAAGTATGATGAAAGTATTTCGAAAGAATTTTCCAAAATGTTAAAAACAATTGATGAGGAAATTAAAGAATCTTTGGTAGATATTCAAACGGGGCAGACATATGCAATTGAACGTGGCATGTCTACAAAAGCAATCCTCATGCTGGAAGAACGTTTTGATATTGGAAATATAGAGTTCGCAAATAAAAAGAAAAAAGAGAAAGCAATAGAAATTAGTAGTGGGTTTCTTGAGAGGATAGAACTCCTAAAGGACGAAAGAGATAGAAAAATTAACCATCTTAAAAGAGGTGACGAATTGCCTACGGGAGTACTAGAACTCGCCAAGGTATCCATAGCTACAAAGAGGAAGCTTTCTGTTGGTGATAAAATGGCTGGTAGGCACGGTAATAAAGGAGTCATTTCCAAAATTCTTCCAGAAGAGGATATGCCTTTTTTGCCGGATGGAACACGTGTGGAAATGCTCTTAAATCCATTAGGTGTACCTTCAAGGATGAATGTGGGGCAGATTCTTGAAACTCATTTAGGATGGGCTGCAAAAAGATTAGGATTCCGTACGGTGACACCAATTTTTGAAGGTGCATCTGAAGAAGAAATCAGGGCAACTCTTAAAGAGGCTGGTTTGGAAGAAGATGGGAAAACTGTTTTATATGATGGACGTACAGGCGAACTCTTTGCACAAAAGGTTACTGTGGGTTACATGTATATGTTGAAGCTTCATCATCTTGTAGACGAGAAAGTGCATGCAAGGGCGACGGGTCCTTACTCTTTGATTACACAACAACCATTAGGTGGAAAAGCAAGATTTGGTGGGCAGCGATTTGGTGAAATGGAAGTGTGGGCGCTTGAGGCATACGGCGCTGCACATAATTTACAAGAATTATTAACAGTGAAAAGTGATGACGTTGAGGGTAGAACAAAGATATACGAATCAATGGTAAAGGGAGAAAATACGTTAGAGGCAGGCACCCCTGCATCATTTGAAGTTCTTTCTAATGAAATTGGGGGTTTGGGTTTGAGTCTGAAATTAGAAAAAAATAAAATGGAAGTACTGAAAGAATTATAGAGAGACCTTGTAAATGACTGACATTGTAAATTACGAAAAAATTAATGAATATAGTTCGGTAAAAATATCTCTTGCGTCGTCTGAGGATATCAGAAGTTGGTCCTACGGCGAAGTAAAAAAACCGGAGACGATTAACTATCGTACTTATAGAGCAGAAAAGGATGGCTTGTTCTGTGAGCGTATATTTGGTCCCGAACGAAATTGGGAATGTTTTTGCGGAAAGTATAAAGGAATAAAGCACAAAGGGATAATATGTGACAGATGCGGTGTTAAAATTACACATTCTCGTGTAAGAAGAAAACGTATGGGGCACATAAATTTAGCTGCACCCATAGTGCATATTTGGTTCTTTAAGGCACTGCCTTCGCGTATAGGAACACTTCTGGGTATGAAGACGACTTCATTGGAGAGGATTATCTATTTTCAGGACTATGTTGTAATTGACCCCGGGAATACACCGCTTAAAGAATATCAGATGATTTCTGAAGAAGAGTATAAATCATACAAAGAGAAATATGGAGAACAATCATTTAAAGCTGGAATGGGAGCCGAAGCGATAAGAACGCTATTGCAAAAACTTGATTTAGTAGCATTATCAAAAGAACTGCGCGAGGAATTTAATCAAACAAAATCTAAACAGCGTGTTAGGGAAATAATTAAAAGACTGGAAATTGTAGAGGCATTTAGAGATTCTGGAAATAAACCAGAATGGCTGGTTTTAAGCGTCATTCCGGTTATTCCTCCAGACTTAAGACCCTTGGTTTTGTTAGAAAGTGGGAATTTTGCCACATCAGATCTTAACGATCTTTATAGAAGGATTATTAATAGAAACAATCGTTTAAAAAAGTTAATTGATTTAAATGCACCAGAAGTAATCATAAGAAATGAAAAAAGGATGTTACAACAAGCGGTAGATGCCTTGTTTGATAACACGAGAGGCAAGCGTCCTGTACTGGGTAGTAATAATCGTCCTTTGAAGTCGTTAACTGATATGATAAAAGGTAAACAAGGACGTTTTAGAGAGAATCTACTGGGAAAAAGAGTTGACTATTCTGCACGTTCTGTAATTGTAGTTGGGCCAGAACTAAAACTGCACCAATGTGGTTTGCCAAAAAAAATAGCATTGGAATTATTTCAGCCATTTATTATACGAAGATTAAAAGAATTAGGGCTTGCAGATACAATTAAGAGTGCAAAGAAGATGCTAAGTCGTAAAGACAAGGAAGTGTGGGATATCCTTGATGAAGTAGTTAAGAGGCATCCTGTATTATTGAATAGGGCTCCAACGTTACATAGAATGGGTATTCAAGCCTTCGAGCCCATTCTCGTAGAAGGCAACGCTATAAAATTGCACCCCTTAGTTTGTCGCGGTTTCAATGCTGATTTTGACGGCGATCAGATGGCCGTACATCTTCCCCTTTCAATAGAAGCACAAGCAGAAGCTTTAACATTAATATTGTCTACAAATAATATCTTTTCACCGGCTTCAGGTGAACCGATTATAACACCGACACAAGATATTGTCTTGGGTTGTTCCTATCTCACAACAAGTGAGCAAGGTGGCTCTGAGAAAGAATATAAAAAATTTAGTAATACAGAGGAAGTAATATATGTGCTGGCGATGAAGAGGGTGCATTTACATACAAGAATTGAGATAAGGCTAAAACAGACGAAAATCATTAAAGATAGATTAGGTACAGAAGAACCTAAAAATGGGTTATGCAAGACAACAGTTGGTCGTGTAGTTTTTAATAATATTTTACCAGAGGGAATGCCTTTTTATAATTATACGTTAGATTTAAAAGGTATCAGCAAGATAATTCAAGATTGTTATAAGTTGCTGGGAAGAGAAAAAACAATATTTTTGTTAGACGACATTAAGGAAATAGGTTTTAAGGAATGCACAAAGGCAGGACTTTCATTTGCAATAACCGATGTAAAAATGCCTGCAAAGAAGCAGGAAATTATTGATAAAACTCAAGAAGAGATAGAAAAAATACAGAAGTTATACAGGAAGGGTATAATCACAGAAGGTGAGAGGTATAACCAAATTATAGATACATGGACTTATGCTGGAGAAAAGGTTGCCGAGGAAATGTTGAATGAGCTTAAAAATGATACTAGAGATGGGAAGCCATACTTAAATCCAGTGTACTTAATGTCGGCTTCCGGAGCTAGGGGAAGTTCACAACAGTTGAGACAACTTGCGGGCATGCGTGGTTTAATGGCAAAACCTTCGGGTAAGATTATTGAAACTCCTATAAAAGCAAATTTTAGGGAAGGTTTGGGTGTGCTTGAATATTTTAGCTCTACACATGGCGCAAGAAAGGGATTAGCAGATACTGCATTAAAAACTGCTGACTCTGGTTATTTGACAAGAAAGTTGGCGGATGTTGCTCAAAACGTAGTTATAACTGCACAAGATTGCGGTACCACAAATGGCATAACAAAAAGTATTGTTTATCGTGGGGAGAAAATTGAGGTACCACTAAGCAAGATTATAACAGGGCGTGTTGCGAGAAACAATATTGTAGATTTAGTAAAAGACGAAGTGATTGTAAAAGAAAATGAATTAATTACTGAAGAAAAAGCAAAGAGGATAGAAGCGTTAGGTTATGAGAAAATTAAAGTAAGATCGCCTTTAACCTGTGAAATGCATTTGGGATTGTGTGTGAAGTGCTACGGAATGGATTTGGCTAGAGGACAATCAGTAGAAGAAGGGATGGCAGTGGGAATTATTGCAGCACAATCAATTGGCGAGCCTGGCACACAGCTTACAATGAAGACATTTCATATAGGTGGTACTGCAACACGTTCGGTAGAAGAGTCAGAAGTAAGGGCAAAACGAGCAGGGACTGTAAAATATAACAATTTGAATGTGGTAAAAAATCCTCATGGGAAAAATGTTGCTATAAATGCAAATGGGGAAATCATATTATTGGATTCTAAGGAAAGGCAAATTGATAAACATACTTTGGTACTCGGTGCCGAAGTACTGGTAAAGGAGAATGATAGTGTTGTTTCGCATCAAATACTTGCCAGATGGGATCCCCATATGATTCCAATATTAACAGAAATGTCCGGCAGAATACGTTTTGAAGATATTGTGATTGGCAAAACAATGAGGCAGGAATCTGACGCTTCAACTGGAGTTAAGCGAAAAGTGATTATGGAACATAAAGGAGATTTGCACCCACAAATCATTATAGAAGATGACAAAGGTAAGATTTTGGGTCTATATCCAATTCCGGAAAAAGCACATATCGAAGTCGAAGAAAGTGAAAAGGTTACAGCAGGTACATTGCTTGCCAAAACACCAAGGGAAATCTCCAGAACAGAAGATATCACAGGTGGTTTGCCAAGGGTGGCTGAAATATGTGAGGCTAGAAAACCTAAAGACCCGGCAGTAATAAGTGAAATTGACGGTGTTGTAGAAGTAGGAGAAAAGCGTAGAGGGAAGCGTACCATATTGGTTAAAAGTGAAACTGGTATGGAAATAGAACACCTTGTGCCTAGGGGTAAGCACTTAAAGGTACACAGGGGAGATAAGATTAGAGCAGGCAGTCCGCTTGTAGAAGGACCTCTCATATTGCAGGATATTTTAAGAATAAGCGGTGAAGAAGAATTACAAACATATATGTTGAAAGAAGTTCAAAATGTCTATCGCTCTCAGAATGTTCCAATAGATGATAAACATATTGAGATTATAATTGCCCAAATGCTTAGAAAAGTTAAAGTAGACGATGTCGGCGATACAAGTTTGTTGCCGGGACAAATTCTTGATAAATTTAGATTCAAAGACGAAAATAAAAAAATAATAGAAAAAGGTGGAAAACCAGCAACGGCAAACCCCTTATTACTTGGTATAACTAAGGCGTCCTTGCAATCAGATAGTTTTATATCTGCAGCTTCATTCCAGGAGACTACAAAGGTTTTGACCCGAGCAGCGCTTGAAGGTAAACTTGATAATTTGGTTGGATTAAAGGAAAATGTTATTCTCGGTCATCTTATACCGGCGGGAACTGGTTATAAATCATACCATTCACTTACTGCAGTACCAACAGAACTAGCTATTTCTGAAGAGAAAGAAAAACACGAAGATAATAAACTCGTTACGTCAACCCAATAGGGAGAGTGAAATATATGCCGACCATAAATCAGTTAATTAGAAAAGGTAGAAAAGGAATTAAGAATAAAAGCAAGAGTCCTGACTTAGAAAAATGTTCTCATAAAAAGGGTGTTTGTCTTCAGGTAATGACTAGAACACCCAAAAAACCTAACTCTGCATTAAGAAAAGTAGCCAGAGTTAGATTGTCTAATGGCAGAGAAATAACCGCCTATATTCCAGGCGAAGGCCATAATTTACAAGAACATTCAATTGTATTAGTAAGAGGAGGACGCGTAAGAGATCTTCCTGGAATTAAGTATCACATAATTCGTGGAACTCTAGATGCCTCTGGTGTTGATGGCAGAAGACGTTCTCGTTCTAAATATGGGACAAAGACGCCCAAATAGGTTTTAGTGAAGGAGATTGTAGTATATGGCTCTTGCATATAGGAGTACTGAAATATTTCTGCAACCGGATATAAAATATAAGAGTAAATTGGTCTCAAAGTTTGTTAACGGTCTTATGCGAAAGGGGAAGAAGAGCGTTGCAGAAAAGGTGTTTTATGAAGCGATGGGGGTTATAGGGGAAAAGATATCTGATGTAGAACCCTTGGAAATATTTGAAACCGCAGTGAATAATGTGAAACCTTTAGTAGAAGTTAGATCAAAACGTGTAGGTGGTGCGACGTATCAAGTACCCATAGAAGTACCAAAAAAAAGACAGGTATCTCTGGCATTCCGATGGATAGTAAATGCAGCGAAAGCGAAAAAGGGACGTCCTATGTTCCAGCGATTGGCTGACGAACTGGTAGATGCATATAAAAAGCAAGGTGCAGCCATAACGCAACGTGAAAACACACACAAGATGGCTGAAGCTAACAAGGCGTTTGCACATTTTGCATGGTCAAAATTTTAGAATAGGAAGTTTGATAATTTATGAGTATGGGAAAAATGAGAAATATTGGTATTGCAGCACATATTGATGCCGGTAAGACAACCACTTCGGAACGCATACTTTATTATACCGGGAAATCATATAAAATGGGTGAGGTTCATGAAGGAACTACTGTGATGGACTGGATGGAAGAGGAGCAAAAACGTGGAATTACCATCACGGCGGCTGCAACATCATGTAGTTGGAATGATTATCAAATAAATTTAATTGATACTCCGGGTCATGTCGATTTTACTATGGAGGTGGAGCGATCACTTCGCGTACTGGATGGTGCCGTATGTGTATTTTGCGGTGTAGGCGGTGTTGAGGCACAATCAGAGACAGTATGGCGTCAAGCCGATAGATACGATGTACCTAGAATATGCTTTGTGAATAAGATGGACCGTGTTGGTGCTGATTTCTTGAAGGTTGTCGGCGAAATT
Organism: Planctomycetota bacterium; assembly: GCA_023261445.1. Classification (GTDB taxonomy): domain Bacteria; phylum Planctomycetota; class Brocadiia; order Brocadiales; family Brocadiaceae; genus 2-12-FULL-39-13. The sequence goes on along the minus strand of JAHFOX010000016.1, from coordinate 12,798 downwards.
AACGAAAGATTAGGAATGAAGGCTATTCCTATCCAGTTACCTCTGGGTAAAGAACAAGGATTTAAGGGTGTTATTGATTTAGTGAACATGAAGGCAATTGTATACTCTGATGATGTAGACAAGTTGGGAGTTAATTTTTCAGTAGAAGAAATTCCTGATGAGTATAAAAAAGATGCCGAGATGTACCGTGAAAAAATGATTGAAGGGTTAGCCGAGCAGGTTGATTGGTTAACTGAAAAATTTTTAAACGGCGAAGTTATAACAAACGATGAAATAAAGAATGCTATTCGAGAAGGAACAATTAATTTAAAACTTGTGCCTGTAATGTGCGGCTCTGCATTTAAGAAAAAAGGAGTTCAACCGCTTCTTGATGCCGTGTGTGATTATTTGCCTTCACCAATTGACAAAAAGGCAATTGAGGGTACAAATCCTTATACTGACGAAAAAATATCGAGAAAACCACTTCCAACAGAACCTTTTAGCGCACTTGCTTTTAAAATTACATCTGATAAACATGGTGATTTAACGTTTATAAGGGTGTATTCCGGAAAAATAACCTCTGGAGAGAGAGTAATAAACTCGGGAAAAGACAAAAAAGAATTAGTTAGCCGTATTTATAAAATGCATGCTAATAATAGAGAGCAGGTTGATCAGCTTAATGCAGGTGATATAGGTGCTGTCATAGGTTTAAAATATACAGTTACAGGGGATACGCTGTGTGCTTCGGGTCATCCGATTGTTTTAGAGAAGATGGAATTCCCTGACACAGTAATATCAATGGCTATTGAACCCAAGACGGATGCTGAAAAAGAGAAACTAGGAACTGTTCTGTCAAAAATGGCAAAGGAAGACCCTACGTTCAAAGTTCGTATGGATCAGGAAACTGGCCAAATGATTATTTCAGGTATGGGCGAGTTGCATTTGGAAGTAATTAAAAATAGAATGTTGAGCGAATATAAAGTAGACGCTAATGTAGGTGCACCAAAAGTTTCTTATAGGGAAACCATAGGCAAAAAGGTTGAAATTGAAGGCAAGTTTGTTCAACAGACTGGTGGTCATGGGCAATTTGGACATGTATGGATTACATTGGAACCTTTTAAAGGGGAAGAAGCTGTAACTTTCGTTGACGACATCAAAGGTGGAAAGATTCCTAAGCAGTATATAAGATCTGTAGAGAAAGGGATTAGAGAAACTGCTGCAACTGGTGTAGCTGGGGGATATCCGCTTATAGATATAAAAGTTAACTTAACAGATGGTTCGACTCATCCTGTAGATTCATCTGATTTAGCTTTTTATACTGCTGCAAGCATCGCTTTAAGAAAGGGAGTGGAAATGGCTAAATCTATATTGCTAGAACCAATAATGTCTTTGGAGATAGCTGTCCCTGAGCAATATATGGGTGATGTGATCAGCGAAATTCATAGCCGCAGGGCAAATATTATTGAAATGGGTACAAGAGGCGGCGTTAGAATCATTAAGGGTGAAGTGCCACTAGCTGAGATGTTTGGTTATGCAACTGTATTAAGATCTATTACTCAAGGTAGGGGAACTTACACAATGGAACCATTGGAATACAGACCTGCACCAGCGAAGGCACTTAGTAGTGTTGCATAATGTAAATTCAAAATATATAATCGGAGGTTTAATCGCATGGGAAAAGAGGTATTTAAGCGGACGAAGCCGCATGTAAATGTAGGGACGATAGGGCATGTGGATCATGGCAAGACGACGTTAACGTCGGTGATAACGCATGTATTGGCGAAGCAGGGGTTAGCGAAGGAGAGGCCGTATGATACGATAGACAAGGCTCCAGAGGAGAGGGAGAGGGGGATAACGATAGCGATATCGCATGTGGAGTATGAGACGCAGAAGAGGCACTATGCACATGTAGATTGTCCTGGTCATGCGGACTATGTGAAGAACATGATAACTGGAGCGGCGCAGATGGATGGGGCGATATTGGTGGTAAGTGCGCCAGATGGTCCGATGCCGCAGACGAGAGAGCATATACTTTTGGCAAGGCAGGTAGGTGTGCCGAAGATAGTGGTATTTATGAACAAGGTGGACATGTTGGAGGACAAGGAGTTATTGGATTTGGTGGAGATGGAGGTAAGGGAGTTATTGAGCAAGTATAATTTTCCCGGTGACGAGATACCGATAATCAGAGGTTCCGCGCTGAAGGCGAGTGAGTGTGGATGTGGCACTGCGGCGTGTGCGAATTGTGGTCCGATATTGAAATTGATGGAAGCGGTGGATACGTATATGCCGAATCCTGTGAGGGAGATAGATAAGCCGTTTTTGATGTCTATAGAGGATGTGTTTAGTATAAAGGGCAGGGGGACGGTGGGAACTGGTAGGGTAGAGCGTGGCAGGGTGAAGGTAGGGGATGAGATTGATATAGTAGGGATTAAGCCTGATATAAAGAAGTCTGTGGTGACAGGGGTGGAGATGTTTAACAAGACATTGGATGAGGGACAGGCGGGTGATAATCTTGGTGTGTTGTTGAGGGGAGTGGAGAAGGAGGATTTGGAGCGTGGTCAGGTGTTGGCGAAGCCTGGCAGTATAACGCCGCACAAGAAGTACGAGGCGGAGGCATACATATTGACGAAGGAGGAGGGTGGGAGGCATACGCCGTTTTTTAATGGGTACAGGCCGCAGTTTTATTTTAGGACGACGGACGTAACAGGGGTAGTGAGTTTGACAGGTGGAGCGGAGATGGTGATGCCTGGTGACAATGTGAAGGTGAATGTGGAGTTATTGACAGCGGTGGCGATGGATGAGGGGTTAAGGTTTGCAATTCGAGAAGGCGGAAAGACCGTCGGCGCTGGCGTAGTTACTAAAATTGTTGAATAAAGTTATATTTTAACATTGACTTTGCTTAATTGTGTGATAGCATATTTCCTTTTTGCCAATTAGGGTTTTATATTGGAGTATTATGGTGCTGGATCAAAAAATAAGAATACGAATGGAGGCTTATGATCATAGGATATTGGATCAATCAGCCATAGAGGTTGTAGAGACAGCAAAACGTACAGGAGCGAAGGTGTTCGGCCCTGTGCCTTTACCTACTCGTATTGAGAGGTATACTGTTCTAAGGTCGCCGCATGTAGATAAAAAGTCTAGAGAGCAATTTGAAATAAGAACACATAAAAGATTGATTGATATTGTTGAGCCTACATCAAAAACTATGGATGCACTAAATAAGATAAACATGCCTGCTGGAATTGAGATTAAAATAAAGGCATAAATTTAGAGACACAATATTTCATAAGATAGGGGTGGGTTTAAGATGCTGAGTGGTCTTCTTGGTAAAAAAATAGGATTGACACAGATATATTCTGAAGATGGTAGTATTATTCCGGTAACTCTAATTCAAGCTGGGCCTTGTAGTGTTATGCAAATAAAAACTGTAGAAAATGATGGATATGTAGCTATTAAGCTTGGGTTTGACGATAAGAAAAAGAAAGTAGCAAATAAGCCAGAAATTGCGGCAGCAGCAAAGGTTTCTGTTGAACCGAAAAGATTTATAAAGGAAGTAACGCCAGATACAGGTGCTGATATAAAACTTGGACAAAGTATCACAGTTGATATGTTTAACGATGTGAAAATTGTTGATGTGATTGGTATTACGAAAGGAAAAGGATTTGCTGGCGTAATGAAAAGATGGAATTTTAAAGGAGGCGCTGCTACCCACGGATCAACAAGGCACAGACCGCCTGGATCTATTGGCTCCAATACCGACCCGGGAAGAGTAATCAGGGGAAAAAAGATGGCTGGGCATCTTGGTTGTGAACGTGTAACAATAAAGAATATAAATGTGATTAAAATAGACAAGGAAAGGAATTTGTTGTTTGTTAAGGGGGCAGTTCCTGGACATAAAGGAAGTTATCTTCTAATAAGAAAATGCAAAGTGAAAACGGCGGGTAAATAAAAGCATGGAAATACAAGTGTATAACAAACAAGGTGAAAAAACAGATAAAATCCCACTAGACGCAGAGAAATTTGGTGGTCCTGTTCGCAATAAATTAATGCGAGATGTTGTAACTATGTATGAAGCAAACAAAAGGCAGGGAACGGCTTGTACAAAAACGAGAGGTGAGGTTGCAGGTGGTGGAAAAAAACCTTGGGTGCAAAAACATACAGGCAGAGCAAGGGCGGGAAGTATTCGTTCACCTATTTGGAAAGGTGGTGGAATAGCATTTGGTCCGAGGCCAAGAGACTATTCTTACTCAATTCCAAAAAAGGCAAAAAGACAAGCCCTTTTTTCAGCATTGGCATCAAAGTTTAGGGACAATGAGTTGGTTGTGGTGGAAGACTTGAATTTTGCTGCTCCAAAAACAAAGCAAATGACTGAGATATTGAAAACATTTGGAATTTTAGGCGATAGGTGTTTAATAGTAACACAAAAGGCAGATGAAACAGTATGGAAATCTGCAAGAAACATTCCTTATGCAAGAATAATGTCAAGTGCCGAATTGAACGCATACGAAGTTCTTAAGTCAGAAAAAATATTAATAACAAAGGAAGCCTTAGGTAGTATAAAATAGGAGTTGTGTACCTCATGGATAGCTATAACATAATAAAAAAACCTTTGCGAACTGAAAAGAGTGTTGCAGATGGGGAGGCAACAAACTCATATCATTTTGAGGTTGATTTAAAAGCAAATAAAATACAGATCAAAGGTGCAGTAGAGAAATTCTTTAATGTAAAAGTTCAAGATGTTAGGACGATTGTTAAAAAGGGTAAGAGAAAAAGAGTAAGGTTTCGGTTAGGTAGAGCGAAAAATTGGAAAAAAGCCATAGTTACACTGAAAGAAGGAAGTACCATAGATTTTGGCTATTGAGGTTTGAAGGGTAGCAGAAAAGGATAAATATTATGGGTATTAAATTTTATAAACCAACAACTGCGGGTAGAAGATTTGCGAGTGTTTCAGATTTTTCTGAAATTACAAAGACTAAACCTGAAAAATCGTTATTAGAGCCTTTAAGAAAAACTGGCGGGAGAAATGCCGAGGGCAAGATAACGGCAGAACATATAGGTGGTAGAAGTAGAAGACACTATAGGGTTATTGATTTCAAACGCAGAAAAGATAATGTTCCGGCAAAAGTTGCAAGTGTGGAATATGATCCAAATAGAACCGTACGAATTGCCTTGTTACATTACGCAGATGGAGAAAAGAGATATATACTCGCACCAGAAAAGATACAGGTTGGACATGTTATAATGTCGGGTGAAAAAGTTGAGCCCGAAATTGGTAATTGTATGCCGTTAAAAAACATACCATTAGGTTTAGACGTACATAATATCGAATTACGTATTGGTCAGGGCGGGCAATTAGTCCGTTCTGCCGGTGGAATGGCTAAATTACTAGCCAAAGAAGGTGATTATGCGCATATTGTGCTCCCGTCGGGAGAGGTAAGAAAGGTATTTATTGATTGTAGGGCTACAATAGGGCAACTTGGGAATCTGGATCATAGTAACATCAGATTGGGAAAAGCTGGTAGAAAGCGTTGGATGGGAATAAGGCCTCATGTGAGAGGGGTAGCACAAAATCCAGTAGCGCATCCTTTAGGTGGTGGTGAAGGCAGAAGCGGTGGTGGAAGGCATCCTTGCTCAAGGACAGGTTTGTTGGCAAAGGGTGGAAAAACCAGGAAAAAGAAGGCATTAAGCAATAAATTTATTATTCGCAGAAGAAGAATTGGTGCAAGGGGTAATTTATAAAGTTAAATATTAGTACTTAGGAGATGTTATGAGTCGTTCCGTTAAAAAGGGGCCATACGTTGATAATAAGTTAATGAAAAAAGTATTGAAACAAAAAGAAATTGGAAGCAGTGAACCTATAAAAACATGGGCAAGAAGTTGCACCGTTGTGCCTGATTTTGTTTCTCATACCTTTATGGTTCATAACGGTAAAATATTTCACAAGCTTTTTGTTACAGATGATATGGTAGGGCATAAGCTGGGAGAGTTTGCACAAACGCGAACATTTAGAGCACATGGGGGTGTAAAGAAAAAGGAGACCCCGCACGGTTAATAGGTTGTAAAAGCTAATTCTTCTGTTGTTACGTTGAAAGGTTATAAAACCATGGAATTTAGATCATGTTATAAATACGCTAGAATATCGCCACGAAAGGCAAGATATGTAATAGACCTTATTCGTGGGAAATCAGTTAACGATGCATTAAGAATTTTAAGGGTAACACATAAACGGGCTTCTTACATGATTGACAGGGTGATAAGGGCGGCAATTGCTGCCGCAAACGAGAATTTAGATGTGGATGTTGATTCCCTGTATGTAACACAAGCTTTGGTGGATGCAGGGCCGACTAGAAAATGGCAGCGTTGCAGACCGCGCGGCATGTCGGCGCGTATATTGAAACGTTCAAGTCATATTACAGTTGTTTTGTCTAAAAAAATAAAAGTATAAATATTAGTAGTATCAACAATAAATATTGAGGAGATAAGATGGGTCAGAAGGTTTGCCCGATAGGTTTTAGGTTAGGTATTACACAGGGATGGAGGTCTCTTTGGTATGCCGACAAAAAATCTTTTGGCACTTTGCTAGTCGAAGACCAGAAGATACGAAAGATGATTAAGAAGAATTATAGTTTTGCAGGTATATCACTTATAGAGATTGAAAGAACTAGACAAGATGCAAAAGTAACGTTGCACACTGCGCGCCCTGGCTTAATTATTGGTCGAAAAGGGGCTGAGGTTGATAAGCTTAAAGACGAGATACAGAAACTTATTGGTCGTGATGTTGTTATAAAGATAAAAGAAATTACAAAGCCTGAGTTACAGGCGCAACTTGTTGCAGAAAGTATAGCTGAACAATTGGAAAAACGCGCAGCCTTCAGAAGAACGATGAAAAAAGCAATGGACTCTTCGATAGATGCGGGTGCAAAAGGTGTGAAGATTAGAGTGGCGGGACGTTTGGGTGGGGCGGAGATTGCAAGAGCTGAAAAAATGACAACAGGAAGTATTCCTTTGCATACATTAAGAGCGGATGTTGATTATGGTTTTGCAGAAGCTAAAACGACGTATGGAGTAATTGGGGTGAAAGTGTGGATTTACAAAGGTTTGATTAGTTCCGATAAGGAGAAAAAGCATGCGCCTGATGCCAAAGAGAGTGAAGTTCAGGAAGACGCAAAGGCAAAAAATTAAAGGGAATGCAACGAGATGTAATACTGTAGCCTTTGGTGAGTTTGGTTTGCAATCTTTGGAGCCGGGGTGGATTACCGCCCAACAGCTTGAGGCAGGAAGGGTATCAGCATCTCAATATCTTCCAAGGGAAGGTAAGTTAACTATAAGGGTTTTTCCTCACAAATCTGTAACATCAAAGCCTATTGAAACTCGTATGGGTAAAGGTAAGGGCGAACCAGAGTTCTGGGTAGCTGTGGTAAAACCGGGAACGATTGTATATGAATTAAGCGGCATCAACGAAGAAATAGCAAAGCAGACATTTAATAGAATAGCTCACAAAATGCCTGTTAAAGTAAGGCTTGTACAAAGGAGAAAGACAGTTTGAATGCCAGTGAAATTAGAATTAAATCTCGACAAGAAATTGTAGATGAAATTAATGCTTGCAGAAGAGAATTGTTAAACATCCGATTTCAATGGCAGGCAGGCGAGTCTAGAAGTCCAGCGCAAAGGAAAGATAGTCGGAAGAATATTGCAAGATTAAAAACGATCCTTAGAGAGATGGATTTGGGTATCAATAAACATCTCAACAAAGAAGGGGGCGTAAGTTAAAAATGGGTGTTGGAACCGAAAGAGGAAGAAGAAAGAAAATTGTTGGAGTAGTAACGGGGAAAAAGATGCAGAAGACTATAGTTGTTGAGGTAATCCGCATGGTAAAACATCCAATATATGGCAAGTATAGAAAAAGGTCTTCAATTTATAAGGCACACGACGAGAACAATCAGGCGAAAATAGGCGATAAAGTAGAGATTGTAGAGACAAGACCCCTAAGTAAAACGAAAAGTACTAAACTAGTTCGCATCATTGATAAAACAAAGATTTAGATTATAAGGGTTTCTTAAATGATAATGGAACAAACAAAATTAGATATAGCCGACAATAGTGGTGCCAAAAGGGCTACGTGTATAAAAGTATTAGGTGGTTCTGGTAGAAGGTATGCAACAGTTGGGGATATAATTGTTGCGGCGGTTAAGAAGGCAATTCCTGGTGGAGTTGTAAAAAAAGGAGACGTTGTAAGAGGGGTTGTAGTACGGACAAAGAAAAACGTACGCAGAGAAGACGGATCGTATTTGAAGTTCGATAAAAATGCAATTGTTATTATTGATGATGATGGCAATCCTAAAGGCACTCGTATATTTGGCGCAGTTGCTAGGGAGTTAAGACAGAAGAATTTTATGAAGATAATATCTTTAGCTGCGGAAGTAGTATAAATATATTTTTGATGGCAGAAGAAGTTGAAAAATACTTTTGGAGATACTTATGCATGTTTGTAAGAACGATTTGGTAGCTGTAATGGCTGGCAACGAAGCTGGTAAAACAGGAAAAGTAATAAAAGTTTTACGAGATAAAAATAGAGTTGTAATAAAAGGAGTCAAGTTAGTTTATAGACATACAAAACCAAGTCAGAAAAGTCCACAGGGTGGGCGAATACAGAAAGAAGCTTCGATATCCGTTGCAAGTATTTTGCCTGTTTGTCAAAATAGAAACTGTGAAAAGAATGGCAGTGGAGTAAGAACTAGAAAGAAGATTTTAGAGAATGGTAACAAACTTCGCGTATGTGTATATTGTGGGTCTGAGATAATATCGGCTGAATGAAGCTTAAGGATTAGGAATATGGCAAGAATATTAGAAAAATATCAACAACAAGTAGTGTCTTTGTTGACGAAGAAATATGGTTATAAAAATAAATTAGCCGTACCTAAACTTCAAAAGATAGTTGTTAATATGGGTGTAGGCAAAGCAATAGATAATAAGAAACTTGTGGAGGAAGCATCAAAACATCTAACAGTAATTACTGGGCAAAAGCCACTTATCACCAAAGCAAAAAAGGCTATATCAGGTTTTAAATTACGTAAGGGGCAACCTATCGGTTGTAAAGTAACGCTTCGCGGGAAAAGGATGTTTGAGTTTCTGGATCGTTTGATTAGCATAGTATTGCCGAGAATAAAAGATTTTAGGGGGCTTTCACCAAAAGCTTTTGACGGTCGTGGAAATTACACATTAGGACTTACGGAACAGATTGTATTCCCAGAAATAAGTATCGAAACAGTTGAATCCGTACAAGGTATGGATGTTACAATGGTTGTTACAGGCAATTCAAATGAACAATCTTGTGAGTTATTAAAATTGTTAGGTATGCCTTTTAAGTCTGAATAAGAAAGAGGAGTGTGAATGGCAAGAAAGTGTCTGATAGAAAAATCGAAAAAAGAACCTAAATATAAGACAAGGAAATATAACAGGTGTAAGTTATGCGGTCGCCGTAGGGCTTATTATAGAAAATTTCAAATTTGTAGGCTATGCTTTAGAAAATTGGCGTCAAAAGGTGAAATTCCAGGTGTCAAAAAGGCAAGTTGGTAGAAATATTATAAATCATATTTAGATATTGTGTTTAATAAAGGAAAATAACAATGTGTATGACAGATCCAATTTCTGACATGCTTACGCGTATTAGAAATGCAAGTATAATTATGCGGGAAAGTGTGGACGTGCCATCATCTCGGGTTAAAAAGGCAATTTTAAAGATATTGAAAGAAGATGGTTTTATAAAGGACTTTAAAGAAGTGGCTATTGATAATAAACAGTCAATGATTAGAGTTTACTTAAAGTACGGTCCTCTAAAACAGCAAATAATAAATAGAATTGAGAGGACGAGTAAATCAAGCAGGCGGGTTTATAAGAAAGTAGAAGAAATCGAGAGAGTTCTGGGTGGAATTGGGACTGCGATATATTCTACATCAAAAGGGATTGTCGGAGATAAGGAATGTAGAAAGTTAAAAGTAGGCGGCGAGCTTCTTTGTATTGTGTCGTAAACAATTTGTCTGGATAGGGGATTAGAAATGTCACGAATAGGAAAGCAACCAATTAAGGTTCCAAGCGATGTAAAAGTATCAATAAGTGGGAATACAGTAAATATTGAGGGACCTAAGAGTAAGTTAAGTCATACCTTTCATCCAGATATTGTTGTGGAGTATAAACAACAGGACAACCAAGTATTGATAAAAAGACCTTCAGACGAAAAATATTATAAAGCACTGCATGGATTAACTCGGGCACTTATAGCGAATATGGTGTTGGGTGTGACCAAAGGTTATTCCAAAAAATTAGAGATTGTTGGACTAGGATATAACGCAAAAGTACAGGGTAAAGACATTGTGTTAACGCTTGGTTATACCCATCCGGTGAGTTTGGAGATTCCGAAAGGAATAAAAGTGGATATTACAAATCCTACAAATCCTGCAAAGTTGACGATTTCTGGTCCAGATAAGCAGATGGTAGGCCAGTTTTCGGCTGTGATAAGAGGATTAAGACCGCCTGAACCATATAAAGGGATGGGTGTCAAGTATGAGGATGAAGTTATTAGAAGAAAGGCTGGAAAGGCATTCACATCTGGTGCGGCTTAGTAGCTTAATTATGGGTATTAACTATGAATCGAATAAAAGAAAAATTACGTAAAAGAACAAGGCGTCATCTCAGAACAAGGCAGAAAGTTTTTGGAACGAACGAAAGGCCCCGTTTAAGTGTCTATCGGAGTTTAAAACATATTTACTGCCAAATTATTAATGATATTGAGGGAAAGACATTGGTTGCCGCATCAACGCAATCTCCAGATATTTGTGAACAGATTCGTTATGGGGGAAATGTGAAGGCTGCGGAAATTGTTGGAAAAAAGATTGCCGAAGAAGCGAAGAAGAAGGGTATTACAAAAGTTGTATTTGATAAAGGTGGTTACAAGTTTCATGGCAGGATAAAGGCTTTAGCCGAAAGTGCTAGGAAGCACAATTTGAGTTTTTAAAAATCGAATTCTTACAAGGAGATTCAGTTTGGTACGATCGGAAGAACCTATAAATTTAGAGGAAACAGTTATAAGGATTAATCGTTGTACAACGGTAACAAAGGGTGGTAAATCAATGAGTTTTAGTGCCCTTGTAGTCGTCGGTGATAAAAAGGGAAGTGTTGGAATTGGGTTTGGTAAGGCACGAGAGGTGCCAAATGCTGTTAACAAAGCAGTTAAAGAAGCAAAAAAACAGATAGTTAAAGTTCCGTTAAAAGGTGATACTGTGCCACATATCGTATGGGGAAGATATAAAGCCGCAAACGTGTTTTTAAAACCTGCTTCCCCTGGAACTGGGATTAAAGCTGGAGCTTCGGCGCGAGCTGTACTTGAATTAGTAGGAATAAAAAATATCTTGACTAAATGTTATGGCAAGAGGAATCCGCTTAATGTAGCTAAAGCAACTTTGGCAGGATTATCTGCCTTAAGGACAAAAGAAGAAATAGAAGAGTTAAGAGGAGTGAAAATAACATGAATCTTGCAGACTTAAAAGCAATACCATTTCATAGAAAACGTAAGAAAAGAGTGGGTCGTGGCAGAGGGTCAGGAATGGGAAAGACTTCATGTAGAGGTGGTAAAGGGGCAACTGCAAGATCAGGTAATGAAACATCAATACAATTTGAAGGTGGACAAACTCCGCTCTTTCGCCGTTTGCCAAAAAGGGGATTCAACAATCCATTTAAAAAGAGGTATACAATAATCAACGTAAAAGACATTGCTAAATTTGACAAAGGAACAACTGTAAATGCTGACAAACTGAAGGAAGCTGGAATTATTAGGAAAGTGTTATGTGGTATAAAGGTGTTGGGTGAAGGTGAAATTAAGAATCCCGTGACTGTGGAAGCGCATAAATTCAGTATAGTGGCTGCAGAGAAAATTAAGGCTGCTGGCGGAGAAGTGAAGATCATATCATGATTGAACAATTTGGAAATATATTTAGAATTCCAGAATTACGTAAAAAGGTATTAATAACATTAGGTTTGATTGCTTTATGTCGCATTGGGGTTTATATACCAATACCGGGAATTGATACAACGGTACTAAAATCATATTTTAATCAATTTACACAAACTGGTGTTGGGCAGTTATTGGGATTAGTGGATATGTTTGCTGGTGGCGCTTTAACTTCTGGTGCAATATTTGGCTTAGGGGTAATGCCCTATATTAGCGCATCCATTATTTTCCAATTGCTGGTTGGCGTTGTGCCTTATTTAGAAAAATTACAAAAAGAAGGTGAAGCAGGAAGGAAAAAAATTAACCAGTACACACGCCTTGCTACAGTTGGACTATGCCTCTTTCAGGCATTTATTATGACAAGGACACTTTATACCGTTGAGTTCAACGGTGTTCCTGTTATTCCTGTCTATCTTCAGGGTGTGGGATTTCAGATGATGGCAGCCCTTCTTTTGACAACAGGTACAATGGTGCTGATGTGGATCGGAGAACAAATAGAAGAACATGGGATTGGTAGCGGAATATCAATAGTGATTATGGTTGGTATTATTGATCGCTTGCCATGGGCATTTTCTCAAGTAATGCAAAATTTTACATTTTCTGTAACCCCAGCGGAACATCAGATTGGTATAGTAAAACTAATTGTTTTGTTAGGTATGTTTTTTGGAATTGTTGGCGGTGTTGTATATATCACACAGGGCCAAAGACGCATACCTGTTCAACAGGCGAAACATACACGTGGAAGAAAAGTATATGGTGGGCAAAGACATTTCCTGCCCCTTCGTGTTAATCAGGCAGGGGTAATGCCGATA
>JAHFOX010000083.1 GCA_023261445.1 Planctomycetota bacterium | reverse complement strand
GCAGTTTCTTATTAGCGAGCAGGTTGTTTATATGGACAACGTCCACCCGCGCCCCCGCCTTTTCAAAGGCATATTGGGTTTCGTAATCACAATTTGTTCCGGCAGTTCTGAGTATTAATACCTTTGGCGTTGTCATTATGCTATTTGGAAATTATTTATGCTAATGTCACATATAAAATATGGTACACAAGACTTTACAAGATACATTTTTTTAGTAAAAAGACAACAAGAAATTATTCGTTTTTGACCACTATATTAAGCCTTTTCCACTTTTACAGCACACACTTTGTATTCAGGGGTAAGCGCCAACAGGTCTTCTCCCGGTCCTGTTAAAACATTGGTGGGAGTTTCAGGGAAATGAAAAGACAGAAATACACTCCCAGGTATGGATTTTTGAGTGACATGCGCCTTTACTTCCAAAGCGCCGCGCCTTGATGTCACCCTTACTTTGTCACCCGTTTTTATACCGCGTGTTTTGGCGTCATCGGGATGGACCTCTGCAAATTCTTCTGAACTGATAGCATAAATCTCAGGGTTTCGAAGCGACATAGAGCCGTTATTATAATAGTAAAGACGGCGGCCGGTGGTCAAGTACAAAGGATAGTTACTATCAGGTAATTCCTCTGATGGCGTGTACAAGAGATCGTTAAATCTACCCCTTCCCCTCGTGAATGTGTCTTTGTGTAAAATGGGCGTGCCGGGATGCTTCTTATCCCACACGGGCCATACCAGCCCATTACCCTCAAGCCGCTCGTAATCAATTCCTGCAAACTCCGGGGTAAGACTGGCGATTTCTCCCATGATTTCGCTTGGGTGGTTATAATGCATAGGGTATCCCATAGCGCTGGCAATCAGGCATATAATCTCCCAGTCGTGTTTGGTTCCTTTGGGCAGTGAAATAGCCTGATTGAGCCGTCTTACCCGTCTTTCTGCATTGGTAAAGGTTCCGTCCTTCTCAAAGAAACAACCGGCTGGAAGTATCACATGTGCCAGCCTGGCGGTCTCTGTCATAAATATTTCTTGTACGACGAGAAGGTCGAGCGTTTTCACGGCTGACTGCACATGGTGTATATTCGCCTGTGTTGCGGCAGGGTCGTATCCGATGATATACATTGCCTTCAATTTTCCCTCCAGGGCTGCTCGGTACATTTGAGGTTCCTTCAGTCCTGGTTTTGTGGGAAGCCGGCAGACCCACGCCTCAGAGAATTTTTTATTGGCGGCAGGGTCATCTACCTTTTGGTAGCAGGTGTAAACGTCTGGCAATGCCCCCATGTCGCATGAACCCTGTACATTATTCTGCCCGCGGAGAGGATTGATTCCAGTATTGGGACGACCTACATTGCCAGTAATTAAAGCCAAATTGGCAAGGGACATTACACCATGAGAACCGGCCTTGTGTTCCGTCATCCCAAGTCCATAGACGATCATACCTTTACTTGTGCATGCGTAGGTTCTCGCCGCTTTGATAATATCTTCCTTTGGAACGCCCGTGATTTCTTCTACCTTTTCAGGCGTGTACTGTGCCACTACCTGTCGCAACATATCTATATTCTCGGTGCGTTGCCGGATAAACTCTTTGTTTTCCAACCCTTCCTTTAAAATGACGTGAAGCAAACCATTGATAAGAGCTACATTGGTGCCTGGTTTTAAGCGCAGCCACACGGTTGCGTACTGAACGAGTTCAATCTCCCGCGGGTCGATTACAATCAGTTTTGCCCCGTTTTGCCGTACGGCCTTTTTAATCTTTAAAGCAGCCACGGGGTGTGCCTCGGTCGTATTGGAACCACTGACAATGAGTACTTCTGCGCCTTCAATATCAGACAAGGAATTGGTGGCAGCTCCGCTTCCCAGGGTGGCCCGGAGTCCTGTTACCGAAGGGGCGTGGCATACACGTGCGCAGTTATCCATGTTATTGGTTCCCATCACGGCACGGGCAAATTTTTGGGCAAGATAATTTTCTTCGTTAGTACCTCTTGAGGAGCTGAGGCACCCAAAGGCATCCGGGCCGTATTTCAGCTTTATGTCCATCAACTTCCTTGCCACCAAGCTGATGGCTTCGTCCCAGCTTGCCTCCCGAAAGGGCTGTCCAATATGATCACGAATCAAAGGCGACTTTAGACGATCCGGACTTTTATAAAACTCGAATCCATATCTTCCCTTGACGCACAGACTGCCATAATTGGGGGGTGAATAGTTGTCTGCCGTTACCTTGAGAATTTCACCCTTTTTCACATGAAGCGTGAGGCTGCATCCCACACCGCAGTAACAACAGACCGTACGCACTTTCCTTGTTTCCCAGGGACGTCCCTTTTGTATGGCAGGTTTGTCCATAAGGGCGCCTACGGGACATACGGAAACGCAGTGTCCGCAAAACACACAACCTGAATTTTTTAAGGGTTTTTCAAAGGCAGTTGCGATTGAAGTCTGCATTCCGCGGTTTGAAAATGCCCAGATGTGCTGGTTTTGCACCTCATCACAAATCCTGACGCATTTTCCACAGAGGATACATTTATTCATGTCCCTGTAGATAGCAGGATTCGAGTCATCGGGTTTCGATGGCAGATTTTGTTCTGCAAACCTTGAAGTCTTTACATCGTATTCATACATAAGTTTTTGAAGTTGACATTCGCCTGTCTTGTCGCATGTCAGACAGTCGTTGGGATGATTAGACCATATGAGTTCCAGATTTCGTTTCCGTACACGAATTACTGATTCGCTGCATGTAGAGACCTTCATACCTGACGAAACGGGAGTTGCGCAAGAGGCTACAAGAGATCGTGAACCCTCTACCTCTACGACACACATGCGGCAGGCGCCGGATGGGGCTAGCCGTGGGTCGTGACACAAGGTAGGGATATGAATTCCTGCTTTTTGTGCGGCTTGTAAAATAGTTTGAGAAGGTTCTACATCTACTTTTTTACCGTCTATTAATAAAGATACCATGATTTTATCCTCCGTTTAAAAAACCTGTTAAATTAAGCCTTTGGCAACTTTTTCAATGTAGAGCGAACTTTAGTTCGCATAGGATGTATGCGAACTAAAGTTCGCTCTACAACCGCAACTTTGAATTAAAATTATTATCTGTGTATATCTGCGGGAATCTGCGTCCAAATAAAAAAAATCCAATTAACTATTGGACGAAGGGACGGTATCTTTTCCTGAAGGATGGAATTGAAAATGGATGAAGGTTGAGACTTTTGGTTGAACAATAAGCGCATTGCAAGGTAAAAGGCACCCTTGCAATTTTGGAGAATATGCTAAGGGTAGCCTTCAAAGAGTCTGTACCTTATCCACCCAACATGGAAATGGCGCCGCCACTTCAGTGGGTATGCTCACCCATATTTGAATGACGTGTTTTTTCCACAGGTCATAGGTTAGACTCCAAAAAAATTACGATATAAAGTAAACTACCACTATAATTGCTTGAATATTAATTTAGGTTCTGTTATCTTTTACCATCTAAGCGGCGCTTGCCACGCCTCTTTCAAATCGTAAATATTTTCGTGAACAATGAGTTTGTTGTTTAAACCATGTATCTTAAGGAGTGGTTCTGTCGTTACCTTTCCTAACAACCCGCATGGGATATCCTTTACTAATGTCTCAAATTGTTTCTGGTGTTCAGGCCGTACCTCAACGACAAAGCGGGTGTTTGACTCGGAAAAGAGCAGGGTATTATTTCTGTGAATAGAACCTTCCGTAATGACTGCAGAAAGATTGAGCGTCATGCCATATCCCCCCGCAAATGCCATTTCTGCTCCAGCAACAGCAATGCCGCCCTCTGAACAATCGTGACAAGACCTAATAATTCTCTGTTTTGTTGCCTGAGATAAGGTATTCATGACCTTTTTCCCTAAGACCGCATCTACCTTCGGGACGTTGTTTCCTTTATATCCGTGGATATGATGATAATGTGAACCGCCCAACTCCGGACGCGTAAGGCCGACGAGATAAACCAGGTTGCCTGGTTCCTTGATGTCCATTGATACGGCGTTCCGTACATCTTCAATGATAGAAATGGCAGAAATAAGTAAGGTTGGGGGTATTACAATCGTTTCTTTGTCAGTGACGAATTCATTATTCAGGCTGTCTTTACCCGAAATGAATGGAGTTCCGTATGCAACCGCAATATCATAACAGGCCTGTGCCGCCCTTACGAGGCTGCCCAGACGATCTGGTTTATTGGTGTTGCCCCAGCAAAAGTTGTCTAAAAGCGCTACCAACTCCAAACTTCCACCAACAGCTATGACCTGCCGCAGCGCCTCATCAATGGCTGATGCGGCCATGTGATATGGGTCAATGTCGCCGTATCGCGGGTTCATGCCATTTGATACGATAATACCTTTCTTGGATCCCAATACTGGCGTGACAACACAAGCATCACCAGGCCCATCATTGTGAATACCCTGGAGGGGCTTTAATACGCTACCGCCCTGTACTTCGTGGTCGTACTGGCGTATGACCCATTCCTTGCTGCAAACGTTCCATGCAGAAAGTATCCTTTTTAAATCTGTCCCATAGTCTTCTTTTTCACTTAAATTAGGTTCTTCAAATGTGGGTTTATGCCATGTGGCTTTCCGTTCTAACCTCGGTATGCCATCGTGCAGAAAATCCATGTCCATTTCACCAACAATCTGAGAATTGTATGATAAACGCAATATTTTATCGTTCGTGAATTTTCCAATAACTGTAGCTTCAACATTTTCTGCCTTAAATAGGGTAAGAATATCATGTTCTTTTTCTGGTGGGATGGCGAGTACCATCCGTTCCTGTGCCTCGGAAATCCAGATTTCTGTGTAGGAAAGCCCCTCGTATTTAAGAGGGACCTTTTCTAAATTTACCAGTGCCCCTAAATCCTGACCCATTTCACCAACAGCAGATGAGAGTCCTCCTGCACCGCAATCTGTAATACAATTGTAAAGTCCCTTATCGCGTGCCTGTAAGAGTACATCGAGTAAGGCTTTTTCTGTTATTGCATTGCCAATTTGTACGGCTCCCCCCGAAAGCTGTTCTGATTGTTCGTGTAACTCTGCCGAAGAAAATGTGGCGCCATGTATGCCATCACGGCCAGTTCTGCCGCCAACTACGATAATGAGGTCGTTAGTATGAGGTCTTTTTTGGCACTTGTTTCTTGGAATCAAACCCACAGTTCCGCAAAACACGATGGGATTGCCCATGTATCGTTCGTCAAAAAAGATAGCTCCGTTCGCGGTGGGGATGCCCATGCGGTTGCCATAATCTCGCACCCCAGCGACAACACCTTTGAAAATTCTTTTTGGATGCAGAACACCTTTTGGAATTTTATCTTGAGGGGTGTCCGGTAAACCAAAACAAAATACATCGGTATTGAGGATGGGTTTTCCTCCTAATCCTGTGCCCATTACGTCCCTAATTACACCCCCAATGCCTGTATTAGCGCCCCCGTAAGGTTCGATGGCAGAAGGGTGGTTATGCGTTTCTACCTTGAAACAAATGTTATAAGAATCGTCAAAATGGATGATACCAGCATTGTCTTTGAAGACTGAGACACACCAAGGTTTATTGAGTTCGCTAGTTGCTTTCATAATGGTACTTTTTAATAAATTGTCGAATTTGTTACCATTGAAATCAATGATACCTTTGAAGGTTTTATGAACGCAGTGCTCAGACCATGTCTGTGCTATTGTTTCAAGCTCTATGTCCGTGGGTTCTCGTCTAAGGGACTTGTAATATTTTTGAATTGCTTGCATTTCCTGTAAATTTAGTGATAGATGTCCGTTTATACTTATTTCTTCTAATTGGTTATTATTTGCATTTAGCAGTGGTATGGTATTCTTTTTAAAAGAATAGCTGATAGTGCCGTGGTCGTAATTAGGTATTTCAGGGTAGATGAAAATATCCTCTATCTTAGTATTCGCAAGGATTTTGTTTGCTATAGTGCTGATTGCTTCATTTGGTAAATTTCCTTCAATCACGTATTTTTGAGCAGTTTTTACGCCATCAATGATAATTCCAATATCACGCAGCGCCTTTAAAACGGATTGTTCGATTGGGTCCGTAACACCGGGTTTACGGCTAATTTCAATAATATGAGATTCAGAATCCGAAGCCTGTTCCCGACTCCGTTCGGGGATCCGAAGTCCGAAGCCTGTCCCCGACTCCGTTCGGGGATCCGAAATCTGAAAATGTTGAGTAATGCTGTCTACCAGAAGTTTTTTGGCGATAGTGTCTAAATCTTTTTTGTTCAAATTTCCGAAAATGATATATACTTGGTGGACTCTAACATTTATTACGTTGGCGAACCCAAATGTTTCTATTTCTGACCGAATGTTGTTTCCAAATGGATCGGTGAATTCATTTTTAAAATATACCTCAATTCTTGAATACATGGAGTTTATTTGTTTTTGTCTTGTTTTGTTGAATTGTTTTGAAATACTTTATCACGTAGCAACCTTGCCTTTTTTAACCTTTCGAGTAACATAGTATTATCTTGGTTTAAAATGTCTTTTTTAAATTCGGCAAGCTCTATCATAAACTGATCAATTGATTTTATAACGTTTTCACGATTTTGATCAAAGATGTCAATCCATAATTCTGGATCGCCCGATGCGATTCTCGTGATGTCTCTTAATCCACTGGCGCCATAAACGAGATGCTCTTTTTTAATTGCGTTTATTAGGCATGAAGCAATAAGGTGAGGCAGGTGGCTCACCTGCGCTAGTATTTCATCGTGTTGTTCTGGGGTTAAAAGTTTTACCTTGGCGCCTAATAGCTTCCATAAAAAAGAAATTGTTTCCAATGCTTTTGTGTGGCTATCTAATGGTGTTAAGATGCAAGTGCAACCTTCAAAAAGGTCTGGCGAAGCAAACTCTACACCTCTTTGTTCTGAACCTGCAATTGGATGCGCACCGACAAAAGCAATATCTTCTCTAATATTATTGGTAATTTGTCTGACTATGAGATTTTTTGTGCTGCCAACGTCAGTGAGTATAGCGTTGCTTTTCATTAAGGGAATAATCTTTTTCCCAGTGTCAATAATTTTATTTACGGATGTAGCAAGTATTACAATATCGGCATCTTTAACAGCTTCTTCATCGTTTAAGATTCCGATATCAATGGCGTGCATTTTAATGGCCTTTTCTAAAGATGAAGCCCTTCGGCCAACACCAATGATAGTTTTTGCCAAATTTCTTTTTTTAAGTCCCAAGCCGATGGAGCCACCAATAAGCCCTGGTCCAATTATACAGACGGTTCCGAATTTCATTTGAATTTTATTTATAGACTGAAATATTCGTATGTAAAAGGAATTCAAATGTTACATATCTAGCTTATTTTTGTCAATGTTTTTAAGCCTTTTGAAATAATAATTTCTATAGTAGAAGTGTGATGCAAGGAGTGTGCGTTTGTAATTTACTTGAAATACGTTAAAAAACAATTAAAATTGAGCATTACGAGAAGCAGGTTTGTTAGAAAAGCTGTTAAACATTTTATAGTAATTTTTAATGAGGAGGTTGTTTTTTGTCTGAGAAATCTGTATCAGAGTTGGAAAATTTGATATTAGAGATTGAGCATCGTATAGAAGATTTGGAAAACGCCTCTGTAAAGGATCGCATTGACAGGAGTATGGAAATAAAATCTTTAAAAGAGCGGCTTGAGCAGCTTCAGAAGAGATTATATTCTAAGGCAACTCCATATGACATTGTTAAGATAGCGCGTCACCCTTTGCGTCCCCTCACAGCTGATTATGTTAATATGATGATTGAAGATTTTGTTGAACTTCACGGGGATAAGCGTTTTGGAGATGATAAAGCGATTATTTGTGGATTAGGGAGCATAGGACATGAGAAAGTCTTGATTATTGGGCATCAAAAGGGGAAAAGCACAAAGGAGCGTATTGCATGTAATTTTGGAATGCCAAATCCTGAGGGTTACAGGAAGGCACTGCAAAAAATGAAACTTGCCGAGAAGTTTAGTTTGCCAATCGTTACGTTGATAGATACGCCCGGTGCTAATCCAGATATTGGAGCCGAAGAGAGGGGGCAGGCGCAGGCAATCGCAGAAAATATTTACGAGATGTGTCAGCTTAAGGTTCCAATTGTAAATATTGTGATTGGGGAGGGCGGTAGTGGTGGTGCGCTAGGTATAGGTATTGGGGATAAATTTGCAATTTTGGAATATGCATATTACTCTGTAATTTCGCCTGAGGGCTGTGCTGCTATATTGTGGAAAAATGGTGAAAATGCCCCAGAGGCGGCTGTGTCTTTAAGGCTTACAGCGAAGGATTTGTTAGAATTTGGAATAGTGGACGATATTATTCAAGAACCTCTTGGGGCGGCGCATAAGGCACCGAAAGCAATGGCTGATATACTTAAATCAAGTATAATCAAATATCTAAAAGAAATAAAAAATATCCCAGTTGTTAAATTGATTGAGGAGCGATATAATAAATACAGAAATATAGGGAGATATCTGGAAGAATAAAACAGATATTTTTTAGTATAATAAAATGAATTGAGTCTTTTGATAAGGTAAAATTTAGAATAGTTATATATCGGTGTTAAGTAGTATTTTTCCGGTTGTTTAAGGTAGTTTAAAGGGTTTTTGGGAATGTAGCTTTGTACTTGGAATTGGGTTTTTTTGGTGTATAATTACTAAAAATAAATAATAAATATATTTTTTTCGCTTGATTTTTAGTTAAATGCATATATAATTTCTCTTTTGCTGTTAAACGTAATATTCGTTCTTTTAAAATTAGAAGTCAAAGTGCGTGCGAGTAGTGAAGCTGGATGTATTCAGCTTTTGAGTTGTAAAAAAAGTTAAGATTACCAAGCTTAGCTTGGTATACCTTTATATTTAATTATGAAGGGTATGATCTTGGCTCAGAACGAACGCTGGCGGCGTGGATTAGGCATGCAAGTCGAACGAGGGAGTATTCCGAAAGGGATACAAATCGAGTGGCGTAAGGGTGAGTAATGCATTGATAACCTACCTTTAAGATGAGGATAACGACGTTTCGAGCAATCGAAACTACCGAAAGGGTTGCTAATACTCAATAATACTATTGATACTTCGGTATTAATAGTCAAATGTCTGGAGTCGTAAGGCTCCATTTGCTTAGAGAGGGGTCAATGTCCTATCAGCTAGTTGGTAGGGTAACGGCCTACCAAGGCGAAGACGGGTAGCCGGCCTGAGAGGGTGGTCGGCCACACTGGGACTGAGACACTGCCCAGACTCCTACGGGAGGCTGCAGTCGAGAATCTTTCGCAATGCCCGAAAGGGTGACGAAGCGACGCCGCGTGTGGGAAGAAGGCCTTCGGGTTGTAAACCAC
>JAHFOX010000082.1 GCA_023261445.1 Planctomycetota bacterium | reverse complement strand
GATTTTTTAAAAATACAAAAGAGAATCTCTTTAATTGTTACATACAAATCACTTTATGGTAAAAGTTTTATATATGATTCTAGAGTAGGAAATATTTGAGAGTAAGCTATAATTCCATTTCTATTCCACAAAATTATAAACGAATTGTTGGTAAAACATCCTTGAAACGTCAAGGAAACGGTAAAGAGTCGAATCTTTCAAATTGACAAATTATATTTGAAGGGAAAAGATCAAAAGACACATCTTTTCCCCACTCCCCATTTTCATGAGGACAAGTTCCGCGAGGACAGGGCTGTCACGAAAGACTCGATTATTTGCCTGCCTGTGCAGTAACGGTAGGCAGGCAAAACGTAAACAAGCAAGCCCCGTTAGATAGGCAAGTCCGTTATCTAACGGGGCAAGCCAAAGTCCACGATTTGGAAAAACACATTGACCGGATTGTCTATAAACTCTACGACCTCACGCCGGATGAGATTGCAATTGTGGAGGAGAGAAGATGCATACTGTCCGCAAGTGTTTCAAAATCAATTTGAGAAAGCAGCTAGTGCGTTTGTTATAATAAGTGGTATAATAAAAAAAGTAATTGGTGTATTGAATGTACTTTTTAAAAATAGAAAGGAGTTTTGTAAAATGAATAAGGCAATTGAGAGAATAGTGATCGATCCAAAGATATGCAGTGGGAAACCCTGTATTAAAGGCACAAGAATACCCGTACACATCGTACTTGACCTTCTTGCCGCTGGAGAAAATTTTGATGGTGTAAAAATGGCATATCCCAACATTACTGATAAAGATATCAGGGCATGCCTGAATTATGCGGCAGTTCTAGCTGATGAAGAAGCCGGGGTTACAGCATGAACATTTTTGCCAATATATGGGAGAAAAGAATGTATAAAGGATTTAACTATACTCTTGAAGACGAGAAAATAATTGAATACATGAAATTATCCACTGAGGACAAATTAAAATGGCTGGAAGAGATCAACGAGTTCACCAACATGGTTTTAAGCAACCGGGAAAAAGAATTAAGGGAAAAATTGAGGGCATGCGAAATATAATAGACGGGAATAAATAATGATTGAATTATTCAGAATCTATACAATTCAGTACACCGATAACAAACAGGATACAACTTATTTTGCTTGGTAACGCATCTGAATCTCAGGTATCTCTGATTGTTCCAGATGTTCTTAAAAGAATCCTCTTTCACATTTCCTGCAATGTAATTTAACGATTGGCATGGCCGCACCGACCCATCAGGGAAGATGTATGCAACCATCCATGGACTTGCACAGCGGTGTTTGTAGCTGGTTGGTTTAAAATCAAAACTCGTGTAATATTGACGTATTTCATCATCGGTTAGATTGGGATAAAAAAGGATATTTGTCCGACTAATTCTTTTCTTTACACTGTTAATGATGCCAATGAGTTTTTCAATATCTATGTGGGGCAACGTCTTTCGGACGAACCCAGCCCAGTCCTGACATGTGACGTTAAATAAATCAGTAAAAATTTCGTTGTGTCTTTCATAAATTTGATGGCTTAGGAATATCAGATGGTGAAATGTTATGGAGCTTGCCGAGAGGCTTTCTGCAACGTCAACAATTTCGTTCATGCGGAGGTAGTTTGTCTCAAAAATGGTGCTGGAGATGTTAATAAACGGTGTACTGCATTTCTTCTTTTCCTTCCATTCGTTAACAGCCTTTAATCCATTGTGCGCATTGTCGAATATCCCTTCAGCGCCTCGTATTTTATCGTGGATTTCGCGAGGTCCGTCCAGCGAGAATATAATTTCGTCAACGCCAAGATTTACTATCTCTTCGGCATATTTTCCCAGCATCATTGCGTTTGTAATGATATTGCATCTGAGACGCGCCTCTTTAATATATCTAACCAAATTTACCCACTCTCTGTACAGCAGTGGTTCACCTCCAAAAAGTGTAATATTAGGATTGTGGAGCTTAACATCGTCAATGACGGACTTTAATTCATTTAGTGTGAGTTCCGATTTCAATGCCTCTGGCGTTAGTTTTCTTGACGAACCTTCAATGCCCCATTGACCGCACATGGTGCATCTCAAATTGCACCGATAGGTAAGGAACAACGAAATTGTTTCAGGATACGAACTAAAACCATTTTTAAAATGGTAATCTAAAAACGACCTCGCCCGTTGCTTGAACGCCCTCATAGCATAACGAGGTTGCCTTGTTGCTTTTTTTACAGCACTTACAAGATTTCTTCTTGGTATCATAAATTTTTGGATTCCAAATAAGTTCTAAATCGCAATGCCTGACAGCCAAAATATTCTATTTGAAATTTGCATATTGCCAATTTATGTTTGGTTGTTATTTGTTGCTTATCCCGATATTTTGGAAAAATATTAAGGTACTATTCCCCCCTTTACAATATTTACAATCACAGACAATTTTTCAATATTCATAATAGGATGCGTGGGAATAAGCAATAGATGCCTTGAAAAATAAGTGGCATTGGGAAACGGATCTTCATCTAAATTATACCCAAAATCATATATCCTATGGATTGGGGCAGGATAAAGCTTTGTGCTTTCAATACCTGTATCGTTAATTTTTACAAAACAAACTTCTTTAATGGTTTCGTCTTCAAAAAGGATGGGAAATTGATTAAAAACCGGAACGGAATTTGGCAGTAATTCCGGAAGCCGAATGCCCTTTAACCCTCTAATTATGTCAAACAAGAACACTCCATGGTCGTATCGTTTGTTAAAAATGTTTGAAGCATGTTTAAATAAGGCATGTCCAATCCCTGCCTGAAAATTTGTGTAAACGAAGCTGTCAAAATCAGTGTGCAACGTAGTATATTTGAATTTGGATATCATGTTGTAAAATATCGTGTAAAAAAGTGGATGCACAGCAATGGCTAACGCAATTAACCTGACGGCGATTTTTATTCTCGACTTTAGCCCTAATTTTGGAAGTGATGCATATTCCGATTCGATTCCTTTTGCAATTTCTTCGTTGTCGGTAACGATGCACCCGCCGGAAAGTGTCGAAAGATTTTTACCTCGATTGAAGCTATAAAAGCCAACATCTCCAAAGACGCCTGTAGGTTGAGCGTTAATAGTTGCGCCCAATGATGATGCTGCATCTTCTATAACAAATACGGCGTGTTGCTGTGCAATTTTCACAATAGCGCCCATGTCAATGGGCAACCCAAACATGTGTACAGGAACTATGCAGAGGGTATTTTCATTTATGCATTTGCCGAGGGATTGGATATCCATATTGAAGGTCTTTAAGGAAATGTCGCATAATACAGGTTTCAATCCTGCCTTTTTGATGGGTAAAATCAGTGATGGAGCGGTGTAGGCAGGCAGAATAACCTCTGTCTTCTTTGAAATATGCCTTAATGCCTTTAAAATAACATAAAAAGCCGTGGTGCCTGAATTGGTAAAATAGCAATATTTTTTATTTGTGTAAGTCTTTATTACTGACTCTAAGGTTATGGTTGGTTGGTTGAAAGAATATATTAACCCTTTTAGTATGTCTAAGGAGGAAACGGGGGTGCCTGCTGACGGTGTTAATAACCTCATGACGGTTTGGTCCTTTCTGCTTCTATTAAAAACGCCTTTGCGATAAACTCAACGGGACATCCTATAGGTAAAATCCTTGTGCAATGAAATCCATAACGCTTAAAGATATCAGCAATATCTTTTACTTTGTATGCTTTTACAGGGAATTTTTGCCTTTTTGAATATATCCAGTATTTCAAACGTATATAAGGATTAGATTGATTACGTATATCCACCAATATCTTCCCGTTTACATTGCATATTCTCATCAGTTCCACAAGCAGGGTCTCAATCACATCAAGAGATGGCATATTTAATAAAGTGTTAACACAAACTACTCTGTCAAATGACTCTGGTTTAAAAGGCAGTCGAAAGGCATTCCCATGCACCAGACAGACATCCTCAACAGAGTTATCCCGAAATATCTTTTTTGCCTCTTTTAGAAATGCCTCAGACGTGTCTATGCCAATTAAAAGCCTTTTGGCGGGTGGTTCAATTTTACTATTTAAGAAGAATAGCCCATTCCCACAGCAAACGTCCAGGATTGATTTACTATCATGACATAATTCCCATGCCCTGTTTCGTACTGCTGTTGTAATGTTGCCGAGAAATGCCTTTTTTCTTGATACACTTGAGAGATTCATTACTTTTTTCACCGTAGAATGCTGAGTATGCAGAAAATCAGGAAACCCATTAATAACTCTCTGAATACCCTCTTTTAATATTTTAACGTTGGAATTAATTAATAATCCAACTTTACAGTTGGCTAGTTTTAAATAAGACGTTAACTGCGCTTTATATTACAAATTTATAAAACCTTACTTTTTTAGCAAAGTTTTTTAAGCCGTTTGTCTTTTTAATTATTTCGCTGGTCTTATAACATATTAAAATCTGTGTAATCTGTGTCTTGCCTTTTGGTTGTGGCTATGCCACGCTGCGTTCTCTACGGGCTCTGCGGTTAATATTTTTCATAATATTCTTTCCATAGCCTTAGTAATATATTGCCAGTCAAATTCCTTTTCTGCCCTCTGCCTCCCTGCCATTCCTAAACGATTGGCAAGACCTTTGTCTGTTAATATGCGCTCTATGGCATCGGCAATATCAGGTTCGCTTCTTGGGTTAACAATGAGTCCTGTTACACCATTAACCACAGCCTCAACACTTCCGCCAGAATTGCCGGCAATTGCAGGTTTTCCACATGCGCCTGCCTCAAGAAAGACCACTCCGAAACCTTCGTAGTCACCCCTGAATTGATTATGCTGTTCCGTTTCGCGATTAGGCAGTACAAAGACATCGCATAAATTATAGTAGTTTGGTAAAAATTCCTCCTTAACAAATCCTGTAAAAATGATGCGGTCACTAAGTTTCAGATCGTCTGCCAGATTCCTAAGGCGTTGCTCTTCCCGCCCTTTACCAACAATCATATACACTACGGTGGGTAATTGTTTTACAAGACGTGCCATAGCGCGAATGACCATATCATGCCCTTTTCGCTCGTCTAAGCGCCCAACTGTCATGATAACCTGTTTACCCTGTATATTGTATTTTTCGACAAGAGATTGTTGCTTCTCTTGTGGCTGAAATGCCGTGCTGTCAACACCGGGTATAATCTTGACCATCTTTTCCCTTGAAATGCCCCAACGCTTATATTCCTGCGAGGTAAACTCGCTATTTGTAACAAGTTCTTCTGACTCTTTTATGACCTTCTTCATTAACCAGCTTGTTATTCGCGAATTGCCAAAACGTACCGTCTCAGAGCCATAGACCCACACATTGTATTTTACTCCCAGTAACTTTTTGCAAATAAGCCCGGCAAGTCCTACAGAAATAATCTGCCCGCAGTGTAATTTCTTTATATCGTATTTTTTTAAGTAATAAAGCGCAT
Source organism: Planctomycetota bacterium (assembly GCA_023261445.1). Lineage (GTDB taxonomy): Bacteria > Planctomycetota > Brocadiia > Brocadiales > Brocadiaceae > 2-12-FULL-39-13. The sequence goes on along the minus strand of JAHFOX010000082.1, from coordinate 3,955 downwards.
AAAGAACAATTAAGAACATTTTAAAAAGTTTTGCCTTACCAGATTCGCCGGTAGAAATCTTTTTGCGAATAATATGAAACGTTTCCTTCTCATCGAACTCACTGCATCCGGGCACCTTCGGTGCCAATATCATAATTTTATCAGGCGGGAGGTATTTCCAGAAATGGTAAAAGACTGTTGAGATTCCACTTACAATAGGCGGGAAATCATTGGTAATCAGCAAACTAATCTTTTTTGTGTTTTGAAGTTTTGAGTCCATTTAGACTTTTTTATTTCTAGTCATGGGCATTAACTGGATAGTCATTATTATCAAACTCGTATAATTGTAGCAATCTCTTAAACAATTGACAATTTTTTTCTTATTTGCTTGGGATAATTAATCTTATGAAGGAAGACTTTTAGTACATGTCAAATAAACAGATATTTTAATTATAGTACTCCATTACCTAATCGGTTATTTCCGTCGGGTGAGGGCTTAACATATTGACTTGACAATTTTTTTGTGGAATGGTATCTTATTTGTGATTTTTACACCATTTTATGAGACAGACGGTCTACGTTTTGGTAACTATTGTAACGCTTTCATTTTGTTATATGATGCAAAATCAAGCGGAAAGGAATTTTAATTTGAATAATCAATATAAATCCTCTAAAGAAAATGTAATCCTTTGTGGACTTGCTTTTGACAATAAGGACGAACACAAGAGAATCACAACTGGGGAAAATTTTTATATAGTAGGCGGCTCACAAGAAACCCATGAGAACCTTGTTGAAAAGGTAATGGAATTTAATGAAACTGTCAAAAAATACGGCAAAAAATTGGATGGCCTCTCTGAGACTGAATACTATGATATTGTAAAAACTGTTTGCTCTAATAAAGAAAAAATGTACTGGTTTTACAATGCTTAATTTTGCAAGACGATTCATGAAAATATACTTCTATTTATTTACCGTTATTTTTAGTACAGTTTATCCAATCCACAGCTACGGTGCAGATAACTTTAGTGATTTTGAAGTACATTATCAGCTAGGAAATGAATACAATAAACGAGGAATGATTGATGATGCCATTAAGGAATATAAAATGGCTGTCGAGATCAACCCTTTATCCCCAAGACTTTACAATAATTTAGGTGTGGCTTACGGTAAGAGGAAGTTGTTCGATGAAGAAATTTCTGCATATAAAAAAGCAATTGAATTAGACCAAGGTTACAAGGATGCGTATTTTAATCTTGGGGTTGCATACGGCGCCAAAGGAATGCCGGATAAAGAAATCGGCGCTTATCAAAAAGTAGTCGAAATGGACCCCGAAAATTTAGAGGCATTCTATAATCTGGGGCATGTTTATCGGGATAAAGAAATGTACGACGAATCTATCGCCGCATACAAGAAAGTGCTTCAGATTGACCCTGATTATGCCGATGCATACTTCAACATGGGCGTTTCGTACGGTAGAAAAGGATTACTGGATGATGAAATTTCGCAATATAAAAAGGTACTAAGTTTGAATCCTAATAGCGCTGAGGCACACTTCAATTTGGCGATTGCGTATGGTGAAAAAAAGATGTTTGACACTCAGATAAGCGAATACAAAAAGGCAATTTCTATTAATCCAAAATATGCAAAAGCGTATAAAAACCTTGAGTCTGTTTATCGTGAAAAGGGGATGAAGGAAGAGGCAGACAAGGAATTATCTAAATATAATGATTTAGTGAGGCATTAAATTAGTCTTTGGCTAATTTTTACGCCGCTAAGACACCAAATCACAAAGAAAAACTTAGTAACTTTTGTGGCAACTTTGAAATTCTTAAACATTAAATTCTAAGGAGGAATAACAACATGCTAAAAGAGATAGAGGAAAAACTAGAAAAGGCAATTACAGAAAAGTCGGAAAAGATTATGACCAATGAGAAGGTAGAGGGTTTTGTAAATAATCTAGGCGGAGTGCTTTGCTTTGCTGGGGCGGTTGTGTTTGGTATTATGTTTATAGTTGGTGGCGCAAGCCTGATGAAGACAGGTAAAAATTACGTGGTAAAACCACCGCCTGCTGAAGAAAAGAAGGCGGAAGAAGCCGCACCTGAATCCACTACCACAGAAGAAAGCCCGGCAACCGAAGAAGCCACAACAGCAGAACCAAGCGCTGAACAGTCACAATAGAAATTGATTCGGAAAAGGTTTTCAGATAAATTCTACAATAGTACGCAGATGAACGCCGACAAACACAGACAAAACGGATACTTACACTTTATAAAGATTAACCTGAAAGGTGATGTAACATCCAGGGCTAACTATCTGAAAAATCAGCGCGAACCTGTATACAGCGTCAAAATGTATTTTTTGGATTTTAGATAAATTCGTTATTTTTTCAAGGTGGAATCCCGTGGTTAAAAGGCTATGTTTATTAACTTGTGTTTCAGGCATATTTTTGTGCTTGTTTATCTTAAGACCCGTTCACGCCGTCAACTTGAAATTAACTCCCGAAGAAATACAGGAAGCTATTGAATATGGGCAGAAAAACAGAAATTTGGATATAGCCTCTTTTTCAAAACAATGGACTACCTCTCTGGATAAGGGTAAAGGGTCTGCGACGCTGTTTACGCCTTATCACAATATGGCGTATAAGGCGAGAAAGGCAGCTATAGAACGTAGAGAATTTACAAATAAAGATATCCATGAAGCATTAGAAATTGGAGATACACTCACCTTTTCAGTAACAGTTTATGGCGAAGAATATGACTTCGCGATGCACTATACTGCAAAACTTTACCAAAAGGAGGAAGTAATACATCCCGAGTTTGAATTTACACCTGAAATAGCAGATGCCAGTGAATTCTGGCCAAATTCCCCAAGCCATTCGGCACGTCTGGTCTTTAAGTTTCCAATAAAAAATATTAATTTTAATACACCTGTTACATTGGTAGGTGTTGCTCCCGGAGGCGATGAAATTTTCTTTAATTTCGATCTGTCTAATATAAAATAGGATACCCCATATGAAACTGAAAATAAAATATATCTTTTTAACTGGCGTATTGTTAGGCATCTTTTCTTTACTAACTGGCTGTGCCGTAGTTTCCAAAAAATCTTTTAATCTCCAACAGGCACATTTAACTTCGATTGACCAAAAGATTCAGAAGCTCGATCAATCATTATCCAACTTAGACATTTTTACAAAAAATATTGTAAAGCTTATAGAGGAACTCTCAGAAAAGACAACCACCATAGACAAAAATTATTCCAAGCTTCAGATTACACTCAATGAACTTAATTCTGTGGTGGAAACGAAAGACAGTACGCTAGAAACCGCCCTGTCTGATACCCAAAAGACTATAGAGAATCTTAAGAAAAAGCTAAGTGAACTTGAAGAGGCAAAAGCCGATTTACAAAAACAAATTGCCGAACTTCGAACTGAGAAGCATAAGATCATAAGTTCTGACGTCGAGCGTCCATCGGAAGTTGTAGAAGGAGGCGGAGAAGTGAAGGTTGATGCCTCGGTTTCAAATCAGAAAGAGACATTACAACAGTTGTTGGACGAAGCGCAGGAATTGTATAGAAACGAGAATTACAAGGAAGCCATCAGCAAGTGGGAGAAAGCGGTCGCGGCTGATCCCGAAAACCTCGAAGCAAAGTTAAATATAGAAATTGCAAAGGGAAAACTTAAGTCCCTTTCAGAAGAAAAAAAATAGTTTGGCGTTATTTTAGCCCTTATAAGCGTTGACACTGAAATGGCAAGGCTCAAACCTAAAATCTGAAACACCCTTCCTTTTAAAACCAGCAACAGCTAACACACGCTGAACCGTAATTGCCAGACGATTAGTCCCATTTGGCATACGCTACTTGTGCAGAAGAAACAACTTCATCCCGGAAATATCTGCTTAATTCCTGTGGAGTTCGTAAATCTACATTTTTCCCCAAAATTCCAGAAAGTTCCCGCTCCATATGAGCCAACCCAAAGAAA
>JAHFOX010000081.1:3273-9570 GCA_023261445.1 Planctomycetota bacterium | reverse complement strand
CTGATGCTAATCGTTTTCTTTCTTACACATTACCAGGGGATAAAGAATAATGGCGTATACGGCTATCTTAAGCATATGGTAGGTAAACCGATCTGGCTTGCGCCTTTAGTTTTTCCATTACATCTTATGCAAGAATTTCTTTCGCGTCCACTGTCGTTGTCCATGCGTCTCTTTGGGAATATTACGGGCGAGGATACGGTTATTGCAATATTTATAGGGTTTTCGCCACTTTTATTGGGTTTTATACCAGTACCAATGCAGCTGCCTATGGTATTCCTTGCCCTATTGGGAAGTACTATACAAGCCATGATCTTTTCTCTTTTGGCAAGTTTTTATATAGCGGGTGCAATTGGTGTCTATGAGGAAGAAGAACATCATTAAAATATCTTTTTGAAAGGAGGAGGTAAAAGTGATTTATTTTGCAGGATTAGCAATAGCTGTAGCTTTTGTGGCAATTGCAGGGTGTGGTTGTGGTGTAGGGCAGGGCCTTGTTGTCCATGGTGCACTCAACAGTATGGCAAGGCAGCCTGAGATGGCTGGGAAGATTCAACTTGTTATGTTTATTGGTCTGGCATTTATTGAATCATTAACGATTTATTCCTTAATGATGTCCTTTATACTGCTTGGAAAAATACCAAAGACGGACGTAATTCTTGAAGTAATTCAACACGCTGTTAAGTAAGCGTAGGAGGGGATTTGATTGGATATTTTGAATAGCCTGGGTATCAATTTTAAGTCAATTATTATCCAGGGTGTCGGCTTCCTGATACTACTATTTATCCTCAAAAAATATCTTTTCGGTAAGATATCTGCAATTATAAAGGAACGTACTGAAGGAATAAAAAGTACATATACAAAGGTAGAAAGCGACAGGGCAGAGGCCGAACGTCTTAAGACAGAGTATCAGAGAAAACTCGCTGAAGCTGAAGTTGAGGCTGCCAGGAGGATACAGGATGCTGTTAATGAAGGTGAACGCATTAGTGAAGGAATTATTCAACGTGCCAAGGAGGAGGTTGATTTGATGAGGGTCAAGGCACAGGAGAGTGTTGATCAGGAACGGAAGAAAGCGCTGGCTGATATAAGGAATCAGGTTGTAACTCTATCCATTTTAGCTTCTTCCAAGATAATTCAGCAATCTATAAGTTCTAAGACAGCCGAAAAGCTTGTTGATGACTTTATTGAAGAGATAGGGGAATTGAGTGTTAGATAAAAGTACCGCAATTACTTTCGTTGATGCCCTGCTGGAAGTAGCTAAGAAAAAGGGCGTATTTGAGCAGGTTGAAAAGGATTTGGATTTAGTCTGTGACGTAATTACAAAATTTGATAACTTTAGAAAAATCCTATTTCATCCATCTGTTACTAGAGACGAGAAGAAGAATTTAATTAAGAAGGTGTTTGGCGAATCGGTTTCCGATCTCACGAAAAACCTTTTGAATTTGTTAGTAGATAGAAGGAACGAGGGGATATTGGAATTCATTCCTGAGATATACAGAGAAGTCATTGACGAAAAAAGGGGTGTTCTTAAAGCTAAGATACAGACAGTAGTCCCTCTAACTGAAGAACGATTAAATACCCTCAAAAAGCGTTTGGACAATCTTACTGGTAAAAGTGTAGAGATAGAAGCTGTTCAAGAACCAAACATACTGGGAGGTATGGTGGTGCAAATCGGCAATAGAATGATAGACGGAAGCGTGGCAAGCCGATTAAAAAGTCTTAAAACCAGATTAATGGAGGTACGAACAGCATAGTCTGGTAAATAAAAACCTCTGGAAATAAATAAGACATTAAAAACCGCAGATTTCACGGATTATGCAGACAAACAAAAAAACTGTTTTAACTGTGAAATCTGTAGTTGCTTTTAAAATTTGAGACAGGAGTAATGGTATATGGGATTAGGATTTACAGAGATCACTTCAATTATTAAAAAAGAAATTGAAGGTTACGAAGAAAAATTAAAAATGGAGAATGTGGGACACGTCATGCAGATTGGTGACGGAGTTGCCCGCATTTACGGGCTGGACGATTGCATGTCCAGCGAATTATTGGAATTTCCCAATAATGTTTATGGTATCGCTATGAATCTGGAAGAGGATAATGTTGGGGCGATTCTGCTGGGTTCTGACGAGAAGATTAAGGAAGGCGACATCGTAAAGACTACAGGTAAGATTGTGCAAGTTCCTGTGGGTAAAGCATTATTAGGGCGGGTTGTGAATGCATTGGGACAACCGATTGATGGCAAGGGACCGATAGCTACGGAAGAATTCATGCCTGTTGAAGGCTCGACTCCTAACGTTGTTGAGAGACAGCCAGTAAAAGAACCTTTACAAACTGGTATTAAGGCAATTGACGCCATGATACCTATTGGCAGGGGACAGCGTGAGCTTATTATTGGCGATAGACAGACAGGCAAGACTGCAATTCTAGTAGATACGATAATTAATCAGCGTGAGTCAGGAGTTTATTGTATTTATGTGGCAATTGGACAGAAAATGTCTACCGTTGCTGATGTCGTCAAGACATTGGAAGATAATAAGGTGATGGACATAAGCATTGTTGTTGTAGCCTCAGCAGGCGATCCTGCGCCGCTTCAATATATTGCGCCTTATGCTGGTTGTGCTATGGGTGAATATTTTAGGGACAATGGCATGCATGCAGTAATTATGTATGACGATCTTTACAAACATGCTATTGCTTATCGTCAGATTTCCTTGTTGTTACGGCGTCCGCCTGGCCGTGAAGCATTTCCGGGAGATATTTTTAATCTGCATTCACGTTTATTAGAAAGGGCTGCAAAGCTTAATAATGATCTGGGCGGCGGTTCTTTAACGGCGCTTCCTGTTGTAGAAACTCAGGGGGGTGATTACTCAGCATACATTCCGACCAATGTCATTTCCATTACTGACGGACAAATCTATCTTGAGGGTGATTTGTTTAATGCCGGTGTCCGTCCTGCAATTTCTGTAGGTTTGTCAGTGTCCAGGGTGGGTGGAAATGCCCAGATTCCTGCAATGAAGAAAGTTGCAGGTATGCTGCGATTAACTCTGGCTCAATATAGAGAGTTGGCTTCCTTTGCGCAATTTGGTTCAGAATTGGATAAATATACACAGGCGCAGTTAGCAAAGGGAGAACGGTTTGTAGAACTTTTAAAACAGCCTCAATACGCACCAGTTGCGGTAGAAGATCAGGTTATGGCTATCTTTGCTGGAATAAATGGATATTTGGATGATGTCCCTGTGAATAAGATTAGAGTATTTGAAAGGGAATTTTTAAAATTTATCAAGGAAAAGTATGCTTTTATAGGCATTGAGATTAAAGAAAAGAAGAAACTTGATCCAGAGGCGACGCACAAGTTGGAAGACGCTATTAAGGAATTCAAACAATTATTTACCAAGAAGGGCTAACGAATGCTTAGCACTAAAGAAATTAAACAACGCATACGTAGTATTACGAGCATTAAGCAAATTACCCGTGCCATGGAAATGGTAGCGGCAAGCAGATTAAAAAAGGTGGAGTCCAGAGTTTTGGCGTCGAGGGCATATACAGAAAGAATGCAGCAGGTTTTAAGCCATCTTGCTTCTTCTATGCCGTCGGAAAAATCTCATCCGTTGTTTACAAAAAAAGAAGGTGGGATTCCAGTTATTAAGATTGTTCTGATTACGGCGGATAAGGGGCTGTGCGGAGCTTACAACAATAATATAATTCAGAAAACGTTAAAATTTATCAAGGAAAATACTGGTAAGCCGATACGGTTAATTCATATTGGTAAAAAAGGTAATCTCTATTTTTCTAAAGGTGGCTACACAATAGAAAAGTATTTTCCTGAGAATGTGGAGAAATTTGGATACAATCAGGTAAAAACATTAGTATCTCAGCTAATTGATGGATACGAAGCTGGTGAGTTTGGACAGTTGTATCTATTCTTTACAAAGTTTAATACGATGATGCAATATTCTCCGACGAGCGTCCGTTTATTGCCTATGGGAAAAGATACTTTTAAATCTAAAGTGATAGCTAAGGGCGAATATATTTTCGAGCCTTCGGCTGAACAGATAATCGAACATTTATTCCCGAAATATATAGAAACACAGATATATCAATGTATTTTGGAATCTTTGACATCTGAATACGCAGCAAGGCGGGTCGCCATGATTTCCGCAACCGAAAATGCTGGAGAAATGATTGATGAATTAACTCGTAGTTATAATAAAGCCAGACAGGAGACGATTACCAAAGAATTGCTGGAAATTGTTTCTGGCGCTGAAGCATTAACTCAAGGTTGAAATTTACGTTAAATTGTGATTATGACAAGATAAAGGAAGGAGTAAAACCTTTGGCTAAAAAAGATAAAGGTAATATTAAGGGAACAATTGTGCAGGTAATCGGTCCAGTAGTGGATGTGAGATTCGCTCATGGAAATCTACCGCCTATTAAAAATGCAATTAGTATAAAAGACCCGCAAAAAAAGACTGAATTGATTGTTGAAGTCGCTCAGCACTTAGGAAATGATACAGCCAGATGCATTGCAATGGCATCAACAGATGGGCTTGTCAGAGGTATGGAATCTGTAAATACAGGCTCACCTATAACCGTACCTGTAGGAAAAGAAGTTTTAGGAAGGGTTTTTAATCTTTTGGGTGAACCTATTGATAAGTTGGGAGATGTTAAAACTACCAATCGCCTCTCAATTCATCGCGCACCTCCTTCATTCGAAGAAAGGGAAACAACTGCAACGGTATTGGAAACGGGCTTAAAAGTTATTGACCTGCTTGCACCTTTTGTGCGTGGCGGAAAGATTGGAATGTTTGGTGGTGCAGGAGTTGGAAAGACTGTGCTGATTATGGAACTTATCCGAAGTATCGCTACCGAGCACGGTGGGTATTCTGCATTTGCAGGCGTGGGAGAAAGGACGCGTGAAGGAAACGACCTGTGGCTTGAAATGAAGGAATCAGGGGTTATTGATAAAACCGTCCTGGTTTTTGGCCAGATGAACGAGCCTCCCGGCGCCAGGCTTAGAATCGCCCTGTCTGGTTTGACTATGGCTGAATATTTCAGGGATACAGAAGGTCAGGACGTACTCTTATTTATTGATAATATATTCAGATTTGTACAGGCAGGCTCTGAGGTATCAGCGCTTTTGGGTCGAATGCCTTCTGCCGTAGGTTATCAGCCCACCTTGGCAACCGAGATGGGAGATTTGCAAGAACGGATTACAACAACTAAAAAGGGTTCTATTACATCATTACAGGCCGTTTATGTTCCTGCGGATGACTTTACCGATCCTGCGCCTGTAGCTACATTCCCTCATTTGGATGCTACTATTGCCTTGTCCCGCCAAATCGCTGAATTGGGTATTTATCCTGCTGTAGACCCATTGAGATCAACCTCAAGAATACTTGATCCGAGAATTGTAGGACAGGAACATTACGAAGTTGCCAGAGAAGTACAGAGAATACTACAACGTTATAAAGAACTACAAGACTTCATTGCCATTCTCGGTATGGAAGAACTCTCAGAAGATGATAAGGTATTGGTAGGCAGAGCAAGAAGGTTACAAAGATTCTTATCACAACCATTCTTTGTTGCTGAACAGTTTACAGGTACAAAGGGAAAATACGTGCCTTTGAAAGAGACTATTAGAGCATTTAAAGAGGTAGTTGATGGTAAACACGACAGCCTGCCTGAACAAGCTTTCTACATGGTGGGCGGTATTGAAGAAGTGATAGAAAAAGCTAAGCAGATGGGCGGATAAACATGGCAAAAACATTTAAACTTGAGATTATCACACCAGAAAAGGTTGTTTATGACAATACAGTGCAAGGTGTCACCGCCGAAGGGACAGAGGGTTCATTCGGTGTTCTTGCAGGTCACGCAGCTATGATTACAGAACTGCAAACAGGTATATTAACACTTAGCGACGCAAATAACAAAACTGAACGTTTTGCGCTAGATAGCGGTTTTATGGAGATACTAGCCAACAATGTTATTGTGCTTACTGACGCATGTACTAAAGAAGGGGAAGTGGACGTCGAAAAGGCTACGGCTGAAAAGGCTTCTGCGGAAAAGGCATTGCTCAAAGTGGGCGCCGATGTGGAAAAAGAAAAGGCAAAGGCAGCACTCAAACGGGCGAACACACTACTAAAGCTGGCAAATAAATAATCTCGTACTGAATCAAATTATAAACTACCTTTGGCATCGGAATGTATGTTGGGGTGAATTGCATTACATCTAACATCTTAAATAAAAATGAAAAATTAAGGTAAAGGATTTCTGTAATCTGTGAAAAGAAGAATATACAAG
>JAHFOX010000081.1:0-3173 GCA_023261445.1 Planctomycetota bacterium | reverse complement strand
TGTGAGTTATTAAAAACTATTATAACACCGAGCAAGTTGTGGAGAAGATTTATGTCTATGCTTATTACCGGTGGTGCAGGATTTATCGGGAGTCACTTTGTACGCCTCATAATTAATCAGGGCTGTAAGGTTGTGGTGCTTGATAAATTGACCTATGCAGGGAACCTTGAAAACCTGAAAGATATTGTAGAAAACCCAAAGACGTCCAAACTTTACAAGTTTTACAAAGGCGACATCTGCAATCAAGAGCTGGTAGAACGCATCTTTTCATCAGAAAAGATAGACACAATCGTTAACTTTGCGGCTGAAACTCATGTTGACCGAAGTATTCTTAGTGCAAGTTCTTTCATAGATACAGACATGAAAGGCGTCTTTGTATTACTAGAGGCGTCAAGACGTTTTGGTATTAAAAAATTTATTCAAATATCAACAGACGAAGTTTATGGGACGGCATATCAGGACTCTTTCAGGGAGACGGATACTTTAAATCCCAGTAACCCCTATTCAGCCAGTAAGGCAGGCGGAGACAGATTGGCTTATGCATATTGGACAACTTACAAACTGCCAATCATTATAACCAGAGCATCCAACAACTACGGTACATATCAATATCCAGAGAAATTCATTCCACTTTTTATCACAAATGCATTAGAGGATAAAAAACTTCCATTGTATGGCGATGGAAAGCAGGTCAGGGATTGGATTCACGTTGACGATCATTGTGCCGCCATTAATTATTTGATGATGCACGGGAAAGAAGGTGAGGTTTATAATATTGGGGGAGGAAACGAACGATACAATATTGATGTGGCGAATATAATTATTGACGAACTCAAAAAACCCAAGACATTGATAGAGCATGTGAAGGATAGGGAAGGACACGACAGGCGCTATGCCCTTGATTGCACCAAGCTGATGTCTGCAGGCTGGAAGCCAAAAATAAAGTTTGAAAATGGCATTAGAGATACGATAAAATGGTATAGAGATAATCAGGCGTGGTGGAAACGGATAAAGAATGGTGAATTTATGGAATATTACAATAAGCAGTATAGCCACCGTTTTACTTCAGCCGATCCACAACTTCGCTAAAGAACGTTTTTTTGAGGATTAAAGAATGTTAAGTGCGATAACTTTAAAAAACACCTGTTGTATTATAAACATTCAAAAGAAGGCGAAAGAGATATTAACGGATATTAATGAATTTAAGGAAAAACACAAAGCCTTTCTAATGAAATGTGCCACCGTTTATATGTTTGTAAAGGTTGGGCTTATTTTACTTGCTACTTTTACGACAGTGGCGTTTTTAATAATTTCTGTGTCACAATACCTCGCCATAGAGATGTCGAAGGCAAAAGCGCTTATTCTTGCAGCGCCCTTAACGCTTATAGTTATACTAAAACTGTATTTCATAATTAAAATGTTGATGTCTTACGAGAAATCAAGGGCGATAATTAACTCCGCTCTCAATGTGATTGTGTTGAAGGGTAAGCAGGAAGTACAGCGGATAGGGGAAACAATTCCAGTTGGTCTGTCACCGCTTTCTCTGAAAAAGGTTAAAAACTGTTGATTCAATTACTTCTTACCTTCCTGTTTTTCAATAGCCTCCACCCGTCGTAAGTAAAGAGGCAGCAGTTTACTCATTTCGCAACGTTCTCCTGATTCGTACTTTTTTTCACCTAATAAGGCAACATTTTTTGCACTTGGTACTGCCTTCTCTTCTTCGTCTATAAAAATATCCTTTTGTTGAAATACATTTTTATAGGGTAGAACACCATCGCCGAAAACAATCACAGGTCGTGGCAGGATAGACAAAAGCTTTTCAGGTTGAATCACCATGAACTCTGTCACTTTTTTCCTTTGAGCGCTTTCAAGCTTGTAAATACAGGCATAGACATGGTTTCGCTTTGCATCAAGGATAGGGCATATAGGAGTCGAATTCATGGGGTAATTTTCAGCTATAATGTCGAAGACAGGCACGCCAATGACTGGTTTGTTTAGTGCGTATGCAAGCGTTTTCGCACAGGTTACACCTACTCGTAAACCTGTATATGAGCCAGGTCCCACATCAACAGCAATCAAGTCTATGTCATTAGGTGTCCAACTGATTTCCTTAAATATGCCTTTGATTGTAGGAACCAGTTCCTTGCCATGCTGCATACCAGCCCCCAAGTCCTTTGCAATGATAATATGGCTGTCCTTACAAACTGCAACACCGCCTATATTCCCCGATGTTTCTATTCCTAATACTTTCATAAATATTTAGCATCCTTGTTCGGGTGAGGTGGTTCGAATTCTAACATTTTGTTTCCCGGCTATTTTCTTCAAATTTTCCATTTCTTTCCATTCTGTCTCTGTGTAGAGAAGTTGAGGCGATGGAATCTCTCCTGTATCAACTGCTTTAATCATATTATCAAAGACGAACTCAAACTCCTCCGGACTTATGTTTTTCCCTCCTAGTCCACCAATAAAAGAAAGCAAAAGAGGTTTTTCTCTCTCGTTATATATGGCGCTGGCAATTTCAGAATGCAGAATACCTCCTTTCCCCAAGCTGATATTCTGGTCTAAGACGGCGACAACCTTTTTTCCTTTGATATTAATGATTATATCCGCATCTGGAAAAGGTCTTACTAGCCTTAACCTCAAAAGCCCTGCTTTAATGCCTTTCATTCGTGCCTTTCTTACTGCATCTTTTCCCAAGGTTGAAAAGGAATTGGACATAACCAGCACATATTCGGCGTCGTCAATCATATATCCTTCGATAGTATTGTAGTTCCTGCCAAATGCCTCTTTGAATTTACCAGAGACCTCTTTATAAACCTCAAGCGACTTTCTACTGGCAAGGTGCATCTGGTACTTAAAATAAGAATATGCATAACCGCCAATGACTGCTACGCCTTGTGCCATTGGCTGGCTTGCCTTGAAAAATGCGTGTTTAGGTTGATACGCAGGCAAAAATTTTCTGACTTGTTTTATATCAGGTATCTCTACGGGTTCCCTCGTAAATGACAGATGGAAGCCGTCCATATTCACAAGCACAGGAAGAAGAACCCGTTCGTCCTCAGCCAGTCTGTATGCAATTAGAATCGAATCAAGCACCTCCTGACAGGTCTCGCAGTGAATCTGCAAAAATCCGGAATCACGCGCAGCAAGGATGTCGTTATGGTCGGGTTCAA
>JAHFOX010000080.1 GCA_023261445.1 Planctomycetota bacterium | reverse complement strand
TCATCTCGTTTTATTTATACGAAGCTTTCTAGCAAACTAAAGAGGAGGCGGCAACTGTCCCCCGCTGGCGGGGGTGAAGGGGGTGGTCTTTTCTATTTCTTCTACCGCGCATTTTATTATTTCAATAACTGTGTTCATATTCTTTAGAACCTCTTCATCAGTAAATCTGATTACTTTAAATCCCGCCTGCTCCAGATCATTGGTTTTCTGTTTATCCTTCGCAGCAGTCTCCTCCCATTGATGTGTTAACCCATCTACTTCAATCACCAGTTTCAACTCTTTGCACATGAAGTCAGCTATGTATTGCAACACGGGCCTTTGTCTTCTGAATTGGTATCCTTTCATTTGACCGGCTCGGAGGGCATATTTCCACAAACACGCTTCGGCTTTTGTCATTTCCTTGCGCAACTTGTTTGCCAGTTGTTGTAATTTGCTGTTATAGGCGTAATAATTTGTTTTGTTGGCTTTCATGTGCGTTTCCTCCCCCTTAATCCCCCATTGAGGGGGACAACCACCCCTTACCCCCGCCAGCGGGGGACAGTTACCATTCCTGCCATCCATGGAGCGAGAGATAGCTTGCAATGCAGTATTACAATTTTTCCCACATAAAGAGCACAAAGAAAGAATATGGACTTTTTTGTGTCCTTTGTGACTTTGTGGTTTATAAAAAATTACTAAAAAAGAGGTTTTTGTTAGAAACGCCGTCCTCCGCCTTGTCTACCACCGCCACCGCCTTGTCTACCGCCACCCCTGCGTCCTTCTGGACGAGGACGGGCTTCATTGACATTGAGCGCGCGCCCCTTTAACATTGTGCCGTTCAACCCGTTGATTGCAGCCTGGGCTTCGGCTTTGGCTTGAATCTCCACGAATCCGAATCCTTTTGATTCGCGGCTGAACATATCTTTTATGATAGTAGCGGATTTAACCTGTCCGAATGCCGCAAAAGCCTTTTGCAAATCCTCTTCGGTTGTGTCTTGCGATAAATTACCCACGAATATATTCATGCTGTCCTCCTTGCCAAATTTTGTCTAACTCGTTTATATCCAAACCAAGTTCAGATATTTATTTCTCCGCCGGAACTATTCCTTACCTCCCTTCTTTGACTTGTGTTTAAGTTGTCCAACTAACTCTTGATTTTCCATGTGTCATTTTTGTTCTATCTGAATGAAATTTAAAGGAAGATAAGCCTCATGTCTCCCATCAACCGCTAAATCAATTGAATATTTGCCGAATTTCTCTAACTTTAGCCCATGAATATTTAAGATTAAATTTGCGATGCTCGAATCCATACTCGGAGGAAGTCCAACGTTTATTTTGGCGTCCATGCTCGGCACGATTAGTTTGCCATCTTCATCAGCAATATTTACCCTGATTTTGTGTTCTCCCTTTTCTATTTGATCAAAGCGGATTCTAAGCGCTATGGCACATTGCGGGTGCGAAGCCGGCGCAGACCTTGAATAGATATTATCAAAAGCGCCCAAAATGTTTAATTTTCCTACCGTTTCTGTAGCAGCATCACATAAAACAAACACCTCTTTATTCATTTTGATCTTCTCCTATTTTAAAAGCAGGTTGAGTTTGGGCGGAGCGCAACTCAACACACAATAATTTTGTTTTGTTCTGTGTAACATTATTCCTGCGTAATTGAATAATGATTTGTATATGTTAAGATTCTCAAATACTATTACCACGCATGAACCTCTCGCACTCTTTCAATTGCCTTTACAGGGCATTCCTCAGCGCAAATCATGCATCCCTTGCAGTTATCATAATCCGTATAGGGGAAGCCATCCTCGTTAATAGTTATGCAGCCATCGGGACACCTTACAAAACAGGTCATACACTTTGTACATTTATTGTAATCCCAAACGGGTTTAAATACACGCCAATTACCAGTTTTTCGCATAGGGGTATTTGCGGTTGCTTTTATGGCAGGACTTGAAATCACAGCAGTCTCAAATGGCACAGTAATAACAGGACTTCTTTTGTGGATAGATTCAGTAATCTTCAATTTTAGAGGTTGAATGGCATTAAAACAATATAGTGATGCCTCAATGTTTTTTGATATTAGCTCTCTTTCGGCTGTAATTTCAGACACCTCCTTTTCAACCGCCTTTCTCAAAGAATCCTCTCTAATGCCAGCGATTTTTGATGCAACACCACCCGCAAGGGCACTGAGGACAGGCTTTCTCAGTATTTCCAAGCTTATCTTGGTTATATCTAAAGTAATAACCAGCGCCGCAACTTTATACCTTGCCTTTGCCTCAACTGGACTGTGAGTTGTATTTATAAAAACAATTCCATGCTCTCTTAAGCCTGATAATGGGCGTGCCGTTGGATCGTCAAGAAGTGTCTCGTCCATTACTATCACAATGTCCGGTTCCGCTATTACACCTCTTTCAAGAATCGGCTCTTTGGATATGCGTGTAAAGGCGGCAATCGGAGCGCCCCTTCTCTCTGCGCCGTATAATGGGAAGTCCTGGACATAGTATCCTTCAAAGAAGGCGGCGGTTCCAAGCACCCTGCTTGCAACTTTTGCCCCCTGACCACCCCTGCCGTGAAATCTCAGCCTGAGCAATTAAATCTCCCATTTTTATTACCAATAGGATTGAAAGAATCAGATATTGATACGCCAGAAATAAAAATATTATAACTTTGCGTTTTTGTGCCTTGATTATACTGTAATTAATAACTGACAGCAAGAACTTGTTTCTAAGAGTTGCATATAAGTTGACTTAGGGCAAGACTTCTGTTAAAATTTTTCCTTAATATATAAATAAATTGAAGAAAAGGGATTATTAAAATTGAGTGGCTATGTTATTGGTATTGACCTTGGTGGTACAAACTTAAAGGCGGGTTTTGTTGATAAGTGTGGTAAAATTCATCATCGCCTTTCAATAAGAACCGATAATAATGCCGATTCACATACAATATCAAACCAAATATTTGGGTTAATTGATGAAATTATCAAGCTCCCTTCTGTTCAAGGCATAGAGGCAGGTTTCAAGCCTGTCCCTGCCAGTATTATCGGTGTTGGGCTGGGTTCGCCCGGTCTTATTGATAAAAAAGGTGAGACGATTATATTTTCACCTAATCTGCCACGATGGCGGAATATTCCCATCAAACGCATGATTGCAGAACGGTTTTCTATGCCGTGCGTACTGGAAAATGACGCTAATGCCGCCACATGGGGTGAAAAATGGGTGGGAGCTGGCAGAGAAGTCAGCTCATTAGTGATGTTAACGTTAGGCACGGGTGTCGGCGGAGGTATTGTTATTGATAACAAGCTCTGGCGCGGCGCCAATAATGTGGCTGCTGAGATTGGACACATGGTGATACAGACAAATGGACCGCAATGCAGTTGCGGCAACTATGGATGTGTAGAAGTGTTTGCCTCGGCTACGGGTATGGTGCGGCGTTTTAAAGAATTATTAAAAAGCGGTGTGTCATCTTCTCTAAAAGGTTTAAGTGAAATTACGGCAAGGGCAATCAACGATGCCGCTTTTCAGGGCGACAAGGCAGCATTGGATATTATTAAAGAAACCGGGCAGTACCTTGGTATTGCACTTGTAAATATTATGCATGTATTAAATCCTGAGATGATTGTCTTAACAGGTGGAATGATAGGTTCTGGTGAATTATTGATGAATCCTGTCAAAGAGGTAATCAGTCAAAGGGCTTTTGAAGCGTCATACAAGGATACGAAAATAGTGTTTTCAAAACTTGGGAACGATGCTGGGATTATAGGAGCGGCTGGATGTCTACTGAAAGAATTAGGAATTTCTGTATAATTGCACATATTGACCACGGTAAGTCTACTTTGGCAGACCGCCTGCTGGAGAAGACGAACACAATCACGTCCAGAGAGTTTCGCAATCAGATGCTTGACGATATGGATTTGGAACGCGAACGTGGAATTACCATCAAGGCAAGCGCCGTTGCGCTGAAGTTGATGCGTGACGGTAAGGAATATAATCTAAACCTGATTGATACTCCAGGCCATGTAGACTTCAGCTACGAAGTCTCAAGGAGTCTGGGCGCATGCGAAGGGGCTCTATTGCTAGTGGACGCTTCGCAGGGTGTCGAAGCGCAGACGGTTGCAAATGCCTACCTTGCAATGGAACACAATCTGGCGATTATTCCCGTTATCAGCAAGATTGACCTGCCACAATCCCGACCTTACGATGTTCTCGCTGAAATGGAAAAAACATTGGGTATGGGTGCAGAAGATGCATTAATGGTCAGCGCAAAGACCGGTAAAGGCATTGACGAAATCTTTGATGCTGTTATCAAACGTATTCCGCAGCCCAAAGGCAGCGCAAAGTCACCTTTGAAGTCATTGATTTTTGATTCGGTGTATGATGAATATCGCGGTGTCATTGTTTATCTTCGTATATTTGACGGCACTGTCAAGGTGGGTGATGAGATATACATGATGAAAACAAACCGCTCGTTCAAAGTGGAAGAGGTGGGGGTCTTTAAGCCTAAAATGGTTGTTAAAGACTATCTGTCGGCAGGGGAAGTCGGTTACTGTATTGCTAATATTAAATCCCTTCACGACGTCAAGGTGGGGGATACAGTTACTCATAATAAGGAAAGAGCGGTAGAACCACTGCCAGGATATAGACCGCCCATGCCGATGGTGTATTGCGGTATTTATCCCACGAATAATACCGACTTTCATCCGCTTCGCGAGGCGCTGGAACGGTTGAGCCTGAACGATTCGTCATTTACTTTCGAGCCCGAGACTTCGCAGGCGCTTGGATTTGGGTTTCGGTGCGGATTTCTTGGGCTATTACACATGGAGATTGTTCAGGAACGTCTGGAACGCGAGAGCAACATCAATATTGTACAAACTGCTCCAAACGTGACGTATGAGGTATTAAAAATAAATAAAGAGGTAGTCAAGGTTGATAATCCCGAAAAGGTTCCTACTGTGAGTGAAATCGAGGAATTTCGTGAACCAATGGTGCGCGCCAGTTTCATTTTACCTGCTGAATATGTGGGAGTAATTATGCAGTTAGCCGAAGCGCGCAGGGGAAAATACAAAAGCACTGAATATCTCAGCGAGAAGCGCGCAATCCTTGTATATGAACTGCCGCTGGCTGAGATTATTTTTGATTTCTTTGACAAAATGAAATCAGCCACGAGGGGCTATGGCACACTGGACTATGATTTTATTGGATATGAGTCAGCAGACCTTGTAAAATTGGATATCCTCGTGGCAGGCAAACGTGTGGACGCCCTTTCTACGATTGTTCATAGACAGGATGCGGACATAAAGGGCAGAAAACTTGTTAAAAAACTGAAGAATGAAATTTCACGGCACCTGTTTGAGGTTGTCCTGCAGGCGGCGATTGGAAGCAGGATTATTGCGAGGGAAACAATACGTCCAATTGCAAAAAATGTGACGGCTAAGTGTTATGGAGGCGATATTACAAGAAAACGAAAACTTTTGGAAAAACAGAAGGAAGGTAAAAAGAGAATGAAATCCATCGGCAGTGTGGAAATTCCACAAAAGGCGTTCCTGTCTGTGCTATCCACGGATGAATGAGGTGTAAAGTGTTCAAGACTAAAGAAAAACAAACAATTCCACAGACAAGTGAAAAAGTAAAAAAACGTAAAAATAAACTACGCGAAAATATCGAATCAATAGCCATAGCCATCGCAATTGCATTTGCCATCCGCTATTTTGTGGTTGAGGCATTCAAAATTCCTACTGGTTCGATGGCGCCAACATTATTGGGCGAACACAAGAATGTGAAGTGTCCAAATTGCGGCTGGTTTTTCTATGCCGACCGCCAAAGCGAAAGCGCAGCCTGCCCCAATTGTCAGCATGAGACAAAGGTTTCCATATATTGTGATAACTGCGGTAATAGAATACGTTATAACTGGCCTGCATGGCTGTGGAGAAGCGGTTCTTGCCCAAAATGTCAAAACAAAATTGCATGGACGGACTTGTCGAACAGGGTTAAGCACGGTGGGAATAGGATTTTAGTTAATAAATTCTGGTATAAATTTAGCAATCCCAAACGATGGGACGTTGTGGTGTTTGTTTATCCATTGTATGACCTTACCTGTAAAAACTGTTATGCGCAAATGCCTGATACGGAGCTGTACGAAGGCTTGCGATGCAATAGATGCGGTTCGACAAGGTTCTCAAAGAAAAAGAAGAACTACATTAAACGTTTAATTGGTTTACCGGGTGAAAAACTGCAAATCGTTAACGGTGATATTTATATCAATGATAAAATCCAGAGGAAACCCGATTATGCACAGGATATATTGTGGATGCCTGTGTATAATAGCCGCTATTTGGCGAAGGAAGATGCTATCCCAATCTGGATAACCGACAGCAGTGCATGGACTATTAATAAAGAATCACTTACATTGAACAATGTGTCGCAGGGGGATTCATCCGCATCTTTTGTTACCTTCGGGCGGAAAATTACCGACCAGAATGGTTACAACAACAGGTCTGGCAGTAATGAGATGGGAGACGTAAAAATCGGCTTTGACGTAACGCTTGCAAAAGGCTCAAAATGTCTGGAACTCGTGCTGAAAAAGAACAATGACGTATTTACTGCCATTATCCCTGCGGACGATACGGACGTGAAGGGCTGTCTTAAGAAGGCTGAAAACGTGGTTACGGAAAAGGATTTCCACCTGCAAACGGGTCAAAGACACAATGTAGAGTTTTCAAATGTGGACAATTTAGTGTCTCTTTCGATTGACAATAATAAAGTGCTTGTGTTTGATAATGATAATGGAACGGCGCCTGAACCGCGTCCATTTGATACGAGTGGTGTTCGTTTCGGCGGCAGCCGTGTAAATGCGGCATTTGAAAACATAAAGATATTTCACGACATTTATTATACCCATCTTTCTTCAGGCACTTGGGGTACAGAACAACCGATACAGTTGGGCGAAAAGGATTATTTCATGTGTGGGGACAACAGCAGAAACAGTAACGACAGCCGCGTATGGAAATTCGTGCCTGAAAAAAATATTGTGGGTAAGGCATTCTTTGTATTCTGGCCTGTGGATAATATTAAGTTTATAAAATAAAAAGTATGCAAGGTAAGGGTAACGATGCCCGTATCGTGAGGCGGTTACGGTAACGATAACTATTCGCCAAGTATAACCTAGTGGTAAAATGGAAAATAATAATCCAGAAGTTAAAAAGCCAATTAAAAGTTTCAAAGACCTGGATGTTTATCAAAACAGTTATAAATCAATGCTGGTTGTAATGAAAGAGATAATACCCCAATTACCAGAATCCGAAAAGTACGATTTAAAGGATCAATTGAGTCGTGCCTGTAAAGCAATTCCAAGATTAATTGCTGAGGGTTATGCCAAGAGGCATCAGAAAGCTGGCTTTCAGAAATATCTAGATGATGCAATGGCAGAGTGTAATGAAACAATTGTAAGTTTAGAGCAGTCCAGAGATTTGTACGATGTTATAGTAAAGGCAATAAGTAAGTAGACATAAAAATACAAACGCTGTCATTCCCGCATGTTTTTAGCGGGAATCCAGACTTGCCATAAACTTGATTGAGGAATGGCTTATGTTTAATACATATTTTGTTTATATTTTGGCAAACAAGCGGAATGGGACGTTGTATATCGGAGTGACCAATAACTTGGAAAGACGCGTGTATGAACATAAAAATAACATGGTTAAGGGTTTTACTTCAAAATATAGTGTCCATCAACCCCCGGTAGAATCATTCGGGGGAGACAAATGATATCAATGCGGCTCTACAAAGAGAAAAGCAACTAAAAAAGTGGAACCGCAAATGGAAATTGGCGCTCATTGAGCGGATTAATCCTGATTGGAATGATCCCCGAATGATTCAATCGGGGACTGGATTCCCGCTAAAAACATGCGAGAATGACATATAAGCTTGTCCCCGTGAAAACGGGGAGATGTCTCTTTATTTATTACCGTTACTATAATAAAGTAAAAATAGATAGTTTGGTTGATGTATATGACAAGTCAGGAAGACAGTTATATAACTTAAGCAAGAGATGGACTGAATTTAAAACGAATGAAAAAGCAAACATACCAAAACAATAAACGCTTAACGAATAACGATACGGGCCTCGTTACCGTTACCCCTAAACCACAGGTATCTTTTCTTATAAAGAACTCGGAGAAATGACGTGAACTTACTTAAGGCAGAAGGTTTAACAAAATCATACGGCAAGCGCACCGTCGTGAATCAGGTCAGTTTCGAGGTTAACGACGGCGAAATTGTCGGACTGCTTGGTCAAAACGGCGCAGGCAAAAGCACTTCATTCAATATGATTATTGGCGCTATTCGGCCTGATAGCGGACGTGTGATATTCCAGAACGAGGATATTACCGACTTTCCTATTTACATGCGCGCAAGAAAGGGAATGGGCTACTTATGCCAGGAGCCGTCTATCTTCCAGCGTTTGACAGTAGAGGAAAATATCCTTGCCATCCTTGAAACGCATAAATATAATTCCGACGATAAATACAAACGCCTGATTGAATTGCTTACCGAATTCAATTTAAAATCGCTGTCAAAGAACAAGGCGTTTACGCTTTCAGGAGGAGAAAGGAGACGTTTGGAAATTGCGCGGGCGCTTGCAAGCAACCCTTCTATGATTCTCCTTGATGAGCCTTTTACGGGGGTTGATCCCATTGCCGTGAATGAAGTTCAGGATATCCTCTTAAGACTCAAGAAGAAAGGTATAGGATTGCTAATCACAGACCATAACGTTCGTGAAGCCCTCAGCATTACGACCCACTCTTACATTATAAACGAAGGGGTAGTCGTTGCCCAAGGCACTACTCAGGAAATCCTTGACAACCCTATTGCACGCCAGTCGTATTTGGGAGATAATTTTCCAACCAGCGAACACAGATTGACAGACTTTAACAGCGGCAAAAAACAGATAGATGACGGCAGAAAACCTATCGTTCGCAAGGATACAATCAAATAATGCAGAGCGAAGAGAAATATCGTTCGCTTGTTGAAAACCTTCCCGATGTAGTGTGGACGGTTGATCAAGCAGGCAATACCGCCTTTATCAGTCCGAATATAGAAAAAGTTTGTGGATATACCCCGAAAGACATCTACGAAGCAGGCAATAGTCTCTGGTCTGGAAGGATACATCCTGAAGATATTGGAAAAGTGGAAAAAGCGTATGAATCATTTTTTAAATTAAACAAGAGACTCAGCGTTGAGTATAGGATCAAAAGAAAAGATGGAAGCTGTATCTGGTTACATGACAGAGCAGCAGCGCCCTACGAAAAAGATGGAGTACTGTACGGTGACGGCGTGTCCTCCGATATTACCCGCCGCAAAGACGCAGAAGAGAAAATGCTTCTCTTGCAGACGTTAATCTTAGCAGTCAGCGTGTCCAAGGATTTGCATGATGCGCTGGTCATTACGTTAGAAAAAGTGTGTAATGCAACTGGTTGGGATTACGGAGAGGCGTGGATACCGAACCCAGAGGGCACGCATCTGGTACGAGATCATACATTCTACAGCAAAGCTGCCGGCCTGGAAGAGTTCAGTAATCTAAGCAATAATTTCACATTTCCTCCTGGCGTAGGACTTCCTGGTCG